>NHJO01000023.1 GCA_002169695.1 bacterium TMED217 | reverse complement strand
TAGCGGACATAGTTTAAGTGATCAATCTCTTGAGGCAAATGATATTAGTGTTAAAAAGATATCTGATTCTGATGGTGTGTTAGCCGTTTGGAATCAAGACGGCAATTTTAGTGATGTATATGCGCAAAAAATAAGCTGGGATGGTGAAGCACAGTGGACAGATTTTGGTATTCCTATAAGCACAGAAGATAATGATCAGTCTTCAATATCATTCGATGTTGATAGTGATGGTTTGTATGCGTTTATCTCATGGGAGGATTATCGTAATGGTTCAGACTACGATATTGTCGGTAAAGAAATAAATATTAATTCTGGTTCTATTTCAAGTGAAGATATTTATTTCTCATCTGACTCGACAAATCAGCAAAAGCCGATTGTTAAGGCTGTTGCCTCAGGTGAATTTGTTTTAATATGGGAAGATGGAAGAGGGTATTATAATAGTGATCCTTTGCTTATTAATGGTGTTGATCTATATGGTTCAGCATATGTCGTAGGTTCAGGAAGGACAACTGGTATAGACGGTATTCCTATATCCGTTGAATATCACGATCAGAAAAAAGCTCAAATAACAAAATATAGTGGGGATGATTATCTATTACATTGGATTGACCTTAGAAGTTCTGGTAAGGAGGATTTGGCAAATTATTATGCAAAGACTATTAGAAGGTCAGATATTTTAAGTACAAAAGAGAATAGTGGATTTTCAAAATTGCCAGAATCTTTCAGTATAGAATCTGTTTATCCAAATCCATTTAATGGAAAGGTGACTTTTGATTTTACTGTATCTGATCCTGGTTTAATAGAGTTTAAGGTGTTTGACATTGGTGGTCGACTAGTTTTAGATGATCTTATTGTTAGCAGTTACCCTGGAAAGCATCGCGTCTCTTGGGATGGTAGAAATCAATTCGGAGAACTCGCTCCTAGCGGAATTTATTATTACAAAGCTACGCTAGGCCCTGTTATACAGAAAGGTAAAATAACCTACTTAAAGTAAATCTTTAAATTCTTATTTATAATTTATATGAGATTTTTATTTAAATATTTTATTCTTTTAACCATGTCGCTAGTATTCGGACAAGCTCTTGATGAAAGATACCATAATTATGATGACGTATTAGAACTTCTAGACTCTCTTTCAAATATTGAATCTTATCAGGATTGGTTTATGGTAGACACTATAGGTTATTCAACGCAAGAGAATATTCCTATTTTAGCTGTAAAAATATCCGACAATGTACAATTCAAGGAGGATGAGCCGAGAGCGCTTTTTATTGGTCAAGTGCATGCTGAAGAAGTACTAGGAATAGAGATAGTGTTAGATTTGATGATGGATCTTTTAGATCCTCGCCCAGAAGATTTTAATCATATGAATATATTAAAATCATATATGGAAATCTGGATTATACCTTCAGCTAATCCCGAAGGATTAGCTGTTGTGCACCAAGGCCTTGATCTAACTTTTCGAAAAAATAAAACGGATTTCTCGCAGTCTAGTCCAACTCCAAATGGTGTGTTTGATTATGAACCATCTATTGGGAATGATATAGATGGAGTTGATCTAAATAGAAATTTTTCATTTAATTGGGCTTTTGGAGATACATTTCTTGTTTTCGACGAGTCTGATTATGGGTCTCATTATGATTATTATAGAGGGCCGGAGCCATTTTCTGAAAAGGAGGCAATTGCTATAAGAGACCTTGCTCTGGAAAATGATTTTGTATTTTCTATTGTTTGGCATAGTTCTAGATCTGGTAGATTATCTGAAAAAGTCTTTACATCGTGGCTGTGGGAAGGTAGTAAGCCATCGCCTGATTTAGACCTAATGAAAGGAATAGCTGATTCATTCTCTGAATTGATAGAGACAGAGGATGGAACAGGGACATACCTTTCTGTATTTAGTGGATCAAGAAATGGTAAGCTTCATGACTGGTTCTATAGAGAAACAGGGTGTATCCAGTATTTGATTGAATGTGGAACATCTAACTTGCAGCCTGATAGTATTCTAATAGAAAATACTATACTTAGAACAAAGCCAGCAATGGTGTATTTACTCGATCGAGTCATTGGCTATAATACGGACGCTGGCCAGGCTACAGGCATTATTTATGATGCCTCGACGGGATTACCTTTAAACGAAGTAATTGTAGATATCGATGAACACTCGGGCTCTGTTTTAAAACCTCGTATAACAAATGAATTTGGGCGTTATAGACGTATACTAGATGCGGGAACATACCATCTAAGCATAAGTAAAAAAGGATATCTTTCGCAGAGTCATACTATTGTGGCGAACAATAGTGGAATTACTACAAATGATTTTTATTTAGAGCCTGCGCCGACACATTCACTTCATCTCAATTTTGACTATAGTGTATTACCTGGTGAAATAAAATGTTTAATTATTAGTGATTTTGATAATGATAGCTTGATCTTATCAAGTACTGGTAATGATATATCGCTTTATGAAGGTAACTATAATATTATAGTAGATCCAGATGGCGGAACACCGTGGCAAAAGAAAATTATATTAGATGCAGATATGAATTTCACTATACCTATTGACCAATCTTTGAGTTTTTTATTAAGTCATAATTGGGATGGTTGGAACATACAGAATGAAAATTGGGTTGTTGAAAATGGTAAGTTACTTTCGCAGCAAGGAATGTATTATGAAAATAATGACTCTCTATTAGGACTAAGATTAATTGAGTCAGAATATTATGATGCTGCTGGTTCAAATCGCATTATTTTTTCTATTAAACATCGTTATGAAACTGAGTGGGACCATGATTCAGTTGGCATATCTATTTTGGACACGAATAATACTATTTTATATAGTTATGGATGGAGCGGTCATAGCTGGGATAATTATCATTTTAATTATACTAGTGCTACTAAAGAAGATGGCTTTGATAAAGTTAAGGTTAGACTTTGGCTTAAAACTGATTTGACGGTGAACTATAGAGGTTGGGATATCAATGAGTTGTGGATGAATGCCGTGAATGATAATTATCTAGAGGTGGAAAGTTTCTCTTCAAATAATTCACCGCAAATAAAATTTGGTATTAGGGGTATATTCCCTAATCCTTCTTATGGAAACCTTCGATTGGATATTCGTTCTTGGCAAGGTAATCCAGCAAAGGTTAAAGTTTATAATATTCTAGGTCAGGAACTGGCATCACGGTCATTAGATATAGTTCAGCAAGGAGACTTCTTCCTCGATTTAGATTTTACAGAATTAACAAAGGGACTGGTAAGTTCGGGTATGTTGTTTATTGCTATTGAATCAAATAATCAAAAGGTTGTTCGTAAATGTATAATGTTAAAAAATTAATTCTTTTAATTATGATCCTAGGGTTAGGATTTTCAAATCAAAAAAAATATCGTGGACTTGAGAAAGAAGAAATACTAAAGTCAAAAGTTCCATTAAGCTTTGTACATCATGTAGCTGATAATTATGATATTCTTCCTCAACAATTGAATCCTGTAAGAGGCGGTTATTTAATTATTGCTAGGGAAGGCCTAATAGATCAAGGTTATGTAGATGTTTTTTCAGATTTTAAAAAAACTCAAGGTTTTGATGTTAGTGTTATAGCACTTAGTGATACTGAGTTAGATGTAAATATTGTCCAGAACTATATCACAAATCACTATCTGAACAATCCTATGCTCGAATATGTATTGTTAATTGGCGATGTCGATGGCTTCGCTGAAGTTCCATCTTATTATTATGGCCCAGAGAACGATGTAACAGATCAAAAATACACACATATTACAGGAGATGATTATATACCAGATGTATTCATAGGACGTATTTCTATTGATTCAGCTTATGAACTTGCTGTAATTATGTTGAAAACGATTGCCTATGCAAGAGATCCATTAGCTTATGATAGTGATTGGTTAGATAAAGCATTAGTGGTTGCAGGGAACTATGCTAATACGCCGCCAATTCCCATAACGCCAAAGTGGACATCTTATTGGTTGAGAGATGAGCTATTAGATTATGGATATAGCAGTGTTGATACAGTTTTTTATCCTCCAATTCAGCAAGGAGCTCCATATATTACAGAAATTATAAATAATGGAGTTGGGATTGTTAATTACAGAGGATGGGGCGATGCAAATGGTTGGCACTATCCTGAATTTCATGCTGACGATGTTAATGGTTTGAATAATGGTTGGTTGACTCCAGTATTTATGAGCTACGTTTGTAATTCTAATGATTTTGCAAATAATGTAGATCCTTGTTTTTCTGAGGCTATGCTTAGAGGGGGTACGACATCTAATCCTAAAGGGGGAGTGGCTTTCATTGGTCCATCAGATCTTCATACTAGCACTAAGTATAATAACGTTATAAATGCCTCAATGTATGATGCTATGATTAATTATGATGTTGTTGAGTTAGGTCCAGCCTTGATGGCGGGTCAATCTGGGCTAGTAAAAGAGTTTCCGAATCAAAATGAACCAGGAGAAGCTCAAGAATTTTATTTTCATGTTTATAATATTCTTGGNGATCCATCTTTACAAGTTTATTTAGATACNCCAGATAATTTTACTTTTACGACAAATAATATTTTATCTTCGGATGGATATATTAATATTAAAGTTATGTCATCNTCAGGTAATCCAGTTGAAGGTGCTGTAATTNCAATTATGAATGGAAGTCAGCTNCTNTCAAAAGGGATTACATCAANTGAGGGTGTTTTTGCTAAAAATTTAANTATAGATAATATTANCGAGGTTAATATATATGCTAATAAGGGNGGCTTCATACAAGGGCATCAAATTCTAANTATACAAGATAATGTAAACCATANTTTGNACTTAAGTGACTTTACATTNCANAATAATAGTGAAACTCTAGTNACTTTTGGCAGTTANGTTAATCTTGNCATGAATGTAAAAAACTTCTCTTCAGAAGTNATGAATGGTTTTGAGGCAATGGTTAGTTTTGGTGGAGGAGTTTATCCTTCTAGTATTCCAGNTTCTTTCCCTGAAATATTAGCTGGCGATTCAGTTATTATTAATGTAAATGATATTTTTGTTATCGGAGATGATTACGATCATAATATTATAGCAAAAATAGTTGATCAAGATGGAGGTGAGATTTTTAATATTTGTTTTAATATTGAGCCTATTAGCTTAGACGCTAGATTTACAAATGAAAATCTATCACCATCTTCGACTATTAGCCCTGTTATTCAACTTAATAATTATTCTTCAGGGGTTTATAATAATTTAAAAATTTTGCTTTCTAGTTTATCTGAAGGAGCACAATTAACTCAAAATAACCAAGAGGAAATATCAATTAATATTGGGCCTTTTTCTGATGAGTTATATCAAACCAATTATAATATAGAGATAGGTGATGTCTCTTATGGTAGTACTATCACTTTTCTATTAGAATTGACAATATCAGATTCGGTTTTCTTTAGTCAAGAGTTAGAACTTAATATCACTCCGCAGAATGAAAATGTTCCAGTTGCGCCTAATGATTATGGTTATTGGGCTTATGATGATCTTGATGTAGGATTTGATCAGAAGCCTACATTTAACTGGGTAGAACTAGATCCGCTATATGGTGGTTCAGGCGGAACAGAATATTTATTAGATGATGATGATCATGTTAATATTGATCTACCATTCCAAGTGAAGTATCATGGTAAATTGTATAATGAATTAACAATCAATTCAAATGGTTGGGCATCTTTAATACCTTGTGACATTGATTATTTTTGGAATATGTCAATACCTTCATTTATGAGTCCTAAGGCAATGCTAGCACCCTTTTGGGACGATTTAGAGGTTGTTGGCCAAGACTGGATCAGGGTATATACATGGTATGATAGTTCTTCAGGGCGGTTTGTTATTGAATGGTCAAGAGCACTTAATGGATATGATGAATTAACAGAAGAAACCTTCGAAATTATTATTTATGAAAACAGTTCAATTTCAACTACATCTGGAGATAATGTTATTGAATTCCAATATTTGGAAATTGATGACGTTGATGTAACTAAAAATTATTCTACTGTTGGAATTCAATCTCCTAAGAACGATGATGGTATATCTATTATTTTTAATAATAATTATGCTAATGGCGCTGCACCTTTAAGTAATAATAGGGTTATAAGATTTACAACAGAATCTCCAGATTATTATATTTCTCCGCTTGGTGTAGAACTAGATAATATGCCTGGGGAGTTTTCAATTAACAAATTATATCCCAATCCATTTAACCCAACAATAAATTTTAATATTAAAGTAAAAAATACAAATCATTTAAACATTTCTATCATAGATATGTTAGGACGTAATGTAAATAATATATATAGTGGTTCTATGGTATCTGGGAACTATAATTTTTCTTGGAATGGTAGTAATATAAATGGTAAAACAGTTTCATCTGGTACTTATTTTTTAGTTGTTTCAAATGATCAGCATACGCTTGTTGAGAAGATGCTTTATCTAAAATAAAGAATATGATAAAGTCAGATTCAAAGGTTCTTATTTATTCAACATCATGGTGTGGACCCTGCTCTAATGCAAAAAGGTTATTAAAAGAAAAAGGAATAATGTATGTAGAAATTGATATTGAGGAAAAAGGTATGAGCAGGGGAGATCTTTTTAATATTACCGGAGGGCGTACTGTTCCGCAGATTGTTGTTGATGGTGAGACGATTGGTGGTTATGATAATTTGACTGACCTTGATTCAAATGGATTATTAATATCTTGACAATGTTATTAAAAAATATAAAAAGGGTTTCAATCATTATTGGAACCCTTTTTTTGTTTTACAATTGTTCAGGTCGGATGCCTAATACTTGGGTACCCAGGGATATTCAATCACTAGATGCAAAGATAATGAATACAAAGCAGTGGCTTAAAATTGAGAAGAGTAATTTTAAATATTTAAGTAAGATCATGAAAAATGAATTAAACTATTATAGGAAAAATGATTTTCGTGTATTTAAAGATCTTGATAGAGAAATGAGATCAATCAGTAAGTATTTAGATAAAATTAAATCTAGCCTAAATAAACAAGTTAAATTGGCCACAAAGATCAAAAAGAAACCAAGCATCGGTGTTTTTGATGATAATATTAAACAAAGTAAAAAGAGATTTTTTGCAAAGAAAAAGAATAGTATATCAACTATTAATAAATCTGAAAAAGCAGTTAAGATAATTAATAGTCTAGAAAAGAATAGTACGGTAATATTAGAGAATCAATCAAACTATAGTAGTAGTATTAATAATTTGAAGTCTATTTTTAAAAAGAAGAAATATAGATTGGTTTTTATTAGAGATCAGATAGATAGATGGAATCATGAAATAAGAGAAATAACCCATGAAAGAGAAAAGCTTACTCCGATTATAGATAATTTCAACCTTATACTAAGTGAGGCATTATTTAAATCGGCTGAATCTAGTTATGCGAAAAATATTATTTCTTTATCAAAGCGAATTGAACGATATAAGGATGAGATGAATAAATTTGAATCATTTGTTATGAATCTTGAAAGTATAGCTGGTAAACAAGCAAAGGGCCTTGTCTATATTATTAAAAATAAAGAGAGAAAAAATTACCAAAAAAAATATGAAAAAGAATTATCAAACTATCAAAATATTTTAAAAGAAATTCCAAAGCTTATTAACTCAGTCTGATGGTTTTAAAAGAGTAATCTTTTTAACTATTCTTTTATTTTGACTAACTAATTCAATAAAATAGACTCCATTAGATACAATATTTCTATTATTATTTTTTATATCCCATAGTATTTTGGTCTCTCCTGGATCATTAATATCTATATTCCAGTTAACAATATTCTGACCTAAAATATTGTAAATGTTTAGATTTACACTTTGTTTTGAAGTCGATAACATTTTAATCTCAATCTTAGAGTTTTTATATATGATCGGATTGGGGTATATATTTTTTAGAATAATATCTTCATCATAGCCTTCGCTAATAGTAACCTTGTAGTCCCAGTCATTTTCATTTTGGCCTTGAGCGCTAACAAGTATTGTTGCCCATTCAATATTAATGCTAGGATCTATATTAAAATCATATCCCTTATAAATTGTCCAATTATCATTCTGATGTTTAAAAATAACTGCTCCAAATAGATCATTGATTGGTCCATCTTTGTTTTCAATAAAAACCCTTGCAGGTGATAACGCATTTAGTTTGATATAATTACTTGAATAAAGAGATAGTGAATTTTGCTCATATATTATTGGGTCATTATTAAATGCAAGATTAGCTATCTCAAATGGTCCTACAATTGGGTAATAATCTGCTTCTTTATATGTATAAGGTTCTGCATTAGGATGATTTGACATAATCCGATTTGCTATTCGCATACTATTCAATGCAGAATTAAAACTAGAACCATTATCGGATAGTGCTGCATCAATAGATATAAAACTTATATCATTAATGGAATTTGCCCTAGTCCTTGACTCTTCCCATATAGCTCTTATAGTCTCAGGTCCCCCTAGATGCTCATCTATATATTGGAAAAGTATAAAAGAACCATACATATGCGTTGATTCTTCATCAATTGGTTTACTCGAGTTTTGAAACCAGGATGTCATATATCTATAATGATCATTTATATCATTATAAATTTCATCTTCAGACCACACAGCTGTAGCTTCCATCAGCCAGAATCTTTCATAGCAATTATATGAAAATTGTATAGCATGAAAAAATTCATGAGCAGCGGTTATTTTAATATTGTCAATTTCGCTTAGATTTGAAAAAGCAGTGCCGTTGTAATTATTTCTCATTTTTATATAGCTACCACAACTGCTTTCTGATTCGTTTGTAAAAGCGGTTGTGTAGGTTATGGCGAAATAATTTGATGGAAGATTTTCAATATATATATCATATTTATTAGAACCACCAAAAGTACCATCAGGCGGGGGCGGCGTGTATCCTAGTGTGTCTTTAAAATAAAACCAAATGTACTCGTATGTTTCTCCCATTTTTTCTACATAGTCTGGAATTAAATTGTTGTTTAAATCTGTGCTCGATATTGCATCATTGTTTGATGGGTCAATCGTATAATGAATACTAAAATTATCTGTCTCTAGTGTTTCCTCTAAATAGGTTGGTACTTCTGCTATAAGTTTTTGTTGTGATACCTTGATACCTAATTCTTTTAAGAGATCGATTCCTTTAGTTGATTGAGGGAGGGTATTATTTCTGATAATATTATTAATATGGTGTGTGGCATGTATTGTTGTTTGATTATTATCTAGTAAATATTCCCATGATTTTTTTCCAGATAAACCCTTTGCAAAGATTGTTGATAAGGAATGAATAAGTAGCCAAAGCAGCAATAAATTATTTTTTTTCATTATCCAGGTCTGAAAATTTGTTTTTAGTTCGCATACGAACAAATAATCCCATAAGGATAATCCCTAATGCCCATAAGACAGAAAAATATATTAAATAAGATTCCATTACATCGGCCATATCTTATGAATTAAATACGTTATGAATAGAGTTCCAACACCAAATTTTAGCTCGTTATTTAATTTATCGTCTTTATTCATTAAACCTGTAATCGTATATCCACTTCCGATGAGAAGCAGCCATGACTTTGACCTTGAAAACTTATCATTAAATTTTCTTTCTTTCTTTTTATAATTACTAACTGATGCTAATTCTGGAAATTTTTCTAATGAATAGTGTAGATGGGCACTTAGTGTGTTTTCTTTATTTGTTTTAAATATTTCAAACGTTTCTACTCTATCTTTTAATTTTATTCCTATCTGTGTTGATTGTTTGTTTAAGATTGGTTGGAAATATAGTACTGGACTGTTCGTTTGTGTTTGTTCTAATAGTCTAGAAGTGTCTGCTGATACATTGTAAATAGTAAAATAAAACCATTTAGTATTTGATTGCCATGCGTTTATGTCCTCTGGAGGGACTGGTGCATCAAAAATAAACTCAATTATCAAACCATTCTCTTTTCCATTAAAGGAGACATTTTTTAAAAAATTTGATCCGAAGCATATTTGAGAAATAAATAGTATGAAAAAAAAATTTATATAATATTTTTTTCGGCTTTTATGTCGCATTTGATTTATTTTTAAAAATTACTTATTTTTTATTTTTAATATCATTTCGTAGAATATTATAAATAATATATATGCCCATCCAAAGTGGAATTATACCTAATAGTATCAATGACCTTTTTAGATCTGTAATAAAAGGTGCTATGATTAACACTAATCCAATGAAAATTGAGATAGATGATGTAATTATATCTTTTTGCTTCATGATTTATATACAATATTCACAATTTATTTTCCATAATACTATAGCTAATTACCGGTTGTGCTGTCAAAACGAAATACGCTAATTTAGGTTATATTATAAAAGGCTAGATTGCGTAAAATATTCCACATATCTTTATTAGTAGTCCTTATTACATTTATACAATCGCAAGATGTTATGGAAAGGTCTGTCCAAGGCGCATTTGGAGCAGTAACCATCGATGGTAAAATATGGAATCAAATTGCACTTAGGCCAATTATACCCATAGGTAAAATATCTTTGGCTCTTGATATTGTGTTTTATATTGACCAAGATGGAAATATTCATGATGATGAGTGGGACTTTTCTAGTGGTGAAAAATCAAAAAATTCAATTATAGACAAAATCTATTATATACGATATGGAAAAAATTGGGATCCTTTTTATTTTCAAATAGGTGCTTTAGATCATGTCACAATGGGCCATGGTATTCTTGTTAATAATTATTCAAATACAATTTTATACCCTCAAGTCAGAAAAGTTGGAATGGAGGCAAAATTTCAAGCGTTTGGATTAGATTTCTATGGTTTTACAAATGATTTTAAAGAAAATTTTGGATTGACAGGGCTTCGGGTTTCTGGACCTGCTCCTGGAGGTATAAAGGTTGGTGGTTCTATTGCTCTTGATCGAAACCAATATTTAGGTTTAAAGGATAGCGATAGTGATGGTCGACCAGATCTTGTAGATGATTTTCCTAATAACTCTAATTACTGGTTAGACACAGATGGTGATGGCTTGGCAGATGTTTTATCTGAAGAGTTAGATATTGATGGTGATGGTATAACAGATACATTGGATAGTGATGTACCCGGTTGGCCCCTTGATACTTCGATTGTTTTAGATACAGATATAATAAGAAAACCTGAACCGCTAAATGTAGATGAAAAAGTAAGATCAATTTCTGCTTTATCATTTGACGTGTCGAAAAGAATATTGACTGAGAAAAACATGAATGTTTCAATTTATGCCCAATTTGCTGCTCTAATAGGAGAGACTACCGATCCTATATCAGGCAGAGATACAACTTTAGGTACAGGTATTATACCTTTTGGATTATCAACAAAGCTTGGGCCAGCTAGATTTAATTTTGAATATAGGATGATGCCCTCAGGACGATTTGAATTTGGATATTGGGATAGATCCTATGAAATAGAAAGGGCGACATTTACATCAACAAATGCAGGTTCTTTAACAGGTGCAGATGTTGGACAAATAATTACAAAAGATAGTCGGCTTGGTAAATTTGGCAAACAAAAAGGATATTTTTCAACATTAAGCATAGATCTAGGTTCTATGATTGGTGCATCAATGTCATATCAAAATTTATTTGGACAGCAGTGGGATGATACTAGTAATTCTTTTATTGAGGATAGAAATCAAAGTTTTATAGCAAGTATTGGATTGAAAAAGCCAATAAGTAAGATTACAAGTGCTCGTTGGTATTATCAACAAAGGAATGTGCCAAATCCATTCGAATTTGAATTTACAGAAAGCACGATATCTGGATATCGAATTGGTATAAAACTCGGAAATGGTATGATCCTTAATTACATTTTTAGGCAATCTTTTAGAGATATAGATGGAGATGGAAAAGTAAATGGTCCAGAAGAAACAATTAATATGACCAGTATAGAAACAAGTTTTTCATTTTAGTTATGAAATCATCAGAAATAAGAAAATCTTTTATAGAATATTTTAAAAATAAAGAGCACCAATTTGTACGTAGTGCTCCTGTTGTTCCAATCGATGACCCTACGCTTTTATTTAGTAATGCCGGTATGAATCAGTTCAAGCCAATTTTTCTGAATGATATAGTTCCGGAATATAAAAGAGCAGTTAATAGTCAAAAATGTATAAGAGTTAGTGGGAAGCATAATGATTTAGAAGAAGTGGGTATAGATACTTTCCATCATACTTTTTTCGAAATGCTAGGTAATTGGTCATTCGGAGATTATTATAAGAAAGAGGCAATAGAGTGGTCTTGGGACTTATTAACAAATGTATGGGGTTTGGAAAAAGATAGACTTTGGGTTACCGTTTATAAAGATGATAATGATGCATATGATCTTTGGGTTAATCAGACTGATATTCAAAAAGATCGAGTTTTATGGTTTGGTGAAAAAGAAAATTTCTGGGAAATGGGGCAAACTGGGCCTTGTGGGCCATGTTCTGAAATTCATTACTTTATGGGAGATGATTTATCAGATCAGTCTGCTGAAGGGGTTAATAAAGATGACCTTTATTGGGAATTGTGGAATCTGGTTTTTATACAAAATGAAAGACTTAAAGATGGCTCTCTAAGTAAACTATCACAAAACCATGTTGATACCGGTGCTGGTCTTGAACGTATTTCTTGTGTTCTTCAAGGTAAAAAAAGTAATTATGAAACAGATCTGTTTCAGCCTATCATTGCAGAAATTGAGGAGTTATCTGGAATAATTTATGCTGAAAATCAGGTTCCATTTCAGGTAATCGCTGATCATATTAGAATGTTATGTTTTTCTATTGCAGACGGTGCAATACCATCTAATGATGGTAGGGGATATGTATTAAGGAGGATACTAAGACGCGCAGCTCGATTTGGAAGAATACTTAAGCTTGAAGACCCCTTTCTTTATAAACTTGTTCCAGTAATGTGTGAGCTAATGTCTGAAGCATATCCAGAATTAAAAGATAAAGATACTCATATAGAACTTGTCATAGGTACAGAGGAAACCCTTTTTAATAAAACACTTGATAGGGGTATAAATCATTTAGATAAATTAATAGATAATATGGATGCCAAGACCATTTCTGGGGGAGAGGCATTTAAATTATATGATACTTATGGATTCCCTCTAGACCTAACACAGCTTATGGCTCGTGAAAAGGGTATAGATATTGACGAAGATGGGTTTAATAAAGAAATGGAAAGGCAAAAAGATAAAGCTCGTCATTCAGGGAAATTTAATCTCATAGAAAAAGATTTGGTTTGGAATAAAATATCAGATGGGGAACATTCAGAGTTTATTGGATATGAGGATTTAAAAAGCAAATCTAAGATTAGAAAATATGCTAAAATTGATGATGGTTTTTTAATTGTACTAGACAAAACCCCTTTTTATGCAGAATCAGGTGGTCAAGTCTCCGATAAAGGTTTTATCAGAGCAAAAGGAATAGATTTTGTTATTGTGGATGTTCAAAAAGAAAATGATATAATAATTCATGTATGTAAAGGTGATTTAAAGTCCTGGGATAATGCAGGTAATGTTAATTGTGAAGTTGATATTAAACACAGAAACTCTATAAAAAGAAACCATACTGCGACTCACTTACTTCATGCTTCCTTAAAAACAGTATTAGGAAATCACATTCAGCAAGCAGGTTCTCTTGTTCATTCAAAATATCTGCGATTTGACCTAACTTATTTTAAAAAAATAACTGCTGATGAAATTCGAGATATTGAAAAATTGGTTAATTCGCAAATACTAATAAATAAGGATTTACAGATATCAGTTAAATCTTATGATGAGGCTATAAATGATGGCGTCGTCGCTCTTTTTGGTGAAAAATATGGTGAGACGGTGAGAGTAGTATCTGCGGGTGAATTTTCTAATGAATTATGTGGAGGTACTCATGTAGACAGTACCGGCGATATTGGAATGTTTAAAATCATTGAAGAGTCTTCCCTAGCATCAGGAGTTCGACGTGTTGTTGCTATAACTGGTAATACTGCATTGGAGGTTTTTCAAAATAAGTCGGATATATTATCCGATATTCAGCTGCAATTGAACTGCAAAGAAGAAGACCTTTTGAATAGAATCTCACAATTATATAATGATAAAAAGAAATTAGATAAAAAAATTAAAGAACTCAGCCAAACTAATGAATCAGATATTAGTCAGTGGGTTAATAATAGTCAAAATGTTGGCGAATATAAATTTGTTATTGAATTGCTTGATATTTCTGATGTTGAAGAGGTTAAGCGTTCTGGAGATAAATTATTGGCACAATTAGCTAGTGGTGTTGGGATATTATTTAGCCTTGGTAGTGAAAAACCTTTTGCCGTTATTGTATTGACAGATGATTTGATCGGTAATGGGCTAAATGCTGGAAAAATGGCAAAAGAGATTGGAGCATTTATGGGTGGAGGCGGTGGTGGTAAACCGCATTTAGCAACTGCTGGTGGCCGAGATAAAAAAATGGTAAAAGATGCAATGCAAAAAACGCAGAAATTTATATTAAATACTTTGAAAGTATAAAAAGAGATAAATAGTAATACCTTATAAAAAATAGAAAATGGTTTTATGGTCTATGTTGAAAAAGGAAAAAAGATCATAGAGTGTATTTTTACATTTATTTAACAGAAAATGTGAGGAAAATATGTCTAAAGACAATTCAAGTTCTAAGAATCCAATTCGAGAATTAATTAAAACAAAAAATGCGCCGAGTGCTGTAGGTACCTATAGTCAAGCCGTTTCTGCGGGTGGTTTTTTATATACTTCTGGACAGGTTGGTATAAACCCGACATCTGGCAATATTGAGTCAACAGAAACGAAGTCTCAGTGTCTTCAAGTATTAAAAAATATTTTAGCTATATTAGAGGCTAGAAATTTATCTTTAATTAATATTGTAAAACTTACAGTCTATTTAAAAGACCTAAATGATTTTGCCGATTTGAATGAAGTATTTAAAGAGTTTTTTGGGGATACAAATTTTCCAGCTAGATCAACAGTCGAAGTCGCTGGTCTACCTCTTGGTGCTCGTGTAGAAATTGATTGTATCGCTATAGAGAGTTGATGCGTTCTAAAAGATTACTCAGTATTACATTTTTATTAGTTTTTTTTCCTATATATGGAAATGTATCGGATTCAGCAAAAGTTAAAAATCCAAAAACTGCTTTTGTCGCATCTATTATTCCAGGAGGAGGTCAGATATATAATGGCAAGGTAGTGAAAGGAATTACTATGATGGGCCTTGAAGTTTTAGCTGTTCATTCATGGCTTGAGAACTCAAAGATATATTCTGATTATGATTCAGGAAACTATGTGCTTAATCAAAGTCGATATCTAGCAAAACGAAATAAGTATGCATGGTGGGTAATATTTTTATATTTTTATGGTATGATAGATGCTATAGTTGATGCACATCTTAGTCCATTTAATGATATTATGGATACTAAGATAGAAAATGATGAGGAAGGAGTTGTTAATGAGTGATAATCGAGAGCAATGGGGTTCTAAACTTGGTTTTATTCTTGCAGCATCTGGATCTGCTGTTGGGCTTGGAAACATTTGGAAATACCCTCATATGGCAGGGCAAAATGGTGGTGCGGCATTTACTATTGTTTATTTGGTTTGTATTCTAATTGTCGGCCTTCCGATTCTTTTGGGGGAATTAGCTGTTGGGAGGAATACTCAATTGAGTCCGGTAGGTGCATTTACAAGATTAGCAAAAGGATCTAATTGGAAGTGGGTTGGATTTCTTGGGGTAGCGTCAGCATTTGTAATATTATCATTTTATGGAGTTGTAGGCGGATGGACTCTTCGATATACTATTTATTCCTTATTTGGTGGCTTTGAATCTTTATCTGGTAACCCTGATGCATCTGGAGAAGTATTTAATAATTTTATCAGTAGTGCGATTAATCCTATAATCTGGCAGTTAGTATTTATGGCGGTGTGTATGGGGATAATAATCAAGGGTGTAAAATTAGGTATAGAAGAGGGTGCGAAAATAATGATGCCATTGATTATCATAATTTTAGGTGTATTAGTTGTTAGAGGATTAACTCTTGAAGGTGGAAGTGAGGGATTAAACTTTCTTTTTAAACCAAAGTTTTCAGATTTAACTCCTTCAAGTATTGTATTAGCATTAGGACATGCTTTCTTTACCTTGAGCCTAGGTATGGGGACGATGATAACCTATGGTAGTTACCTAGATAAAAAACAAAATCTTATTAATTCAGCAATATGGGTGATTTTATTAGATACTGCTATAGCTATGCTTGCTGGTACTGCGATTTTCACTATTGTTTTTGCAATGGGTGCAGATCCTAGTGCTGGTGCTGGACTAATTTTTGTTGTTTTACCTACCATATTCCCTCAAATAGGTGGAGGCTTAGTCTGGGGCACGCTCTTCTTTTTTATCTTGTTTATGGCAGCCTTAACCTCCGCAATATCCATTTTAGAGGTAATAACAGCATACTTTATTGACGAAAAAGGTTGGTCTAGGCAAAAAGCTACTCTTTTATTTGGTGGTGTAATTACCTTTGTCGGTGTATTTTGTTCTTTATCGATGGGTAGTTTTAATATCACTACTGCTCTAGATATTTCATTTTTTGACTTTTTAGATGAATTGTCATCTAAATATATGCTTCCAATAGGCGGTGCATTAACAGGCATTTTTATTTTAAATAAATGGGGAATAGGTTTATTTCTAGATGAAATAAAAATTGGTATGGAGCATATAAATCTAGATTGGAACTTTGTTAAAAATATTTCAAATATTTTATTCATTGTTTCAGCTTTAATTGTATGCCTCATTATATTTAATGAACTCACTGCTTTGGTTCTTGGAATTTCATTACAAGAGATGGCTGGTTTATAGTTAGATTAATTACTATTTATATTAATGATTTTAGCAAGATTAATTCCAAAAAATTCACAAAGGTATCAAGATATTAATAAAAATGTTAGTATCTATGCTGATTTAGTAGAAAAGTTTAATATTCTACATCTTTTTAGTGTCTGGATTATAACGATAACAGGTTTTAGTTATATGCTTGGTCAGTTAGATAGGTATAGCTATTGGGAATGGTCTGGGTATATAGACGGAACTATCAGATTGATATTATCAACTGTTTTATTTTACGTAACTACGAATACTAAAATATTAAAGTTAAGTAATACTCGTATAAAGTATTCTGCTCTATTTTTTAATTCTATAATTGGTTTTGCTTTCTTTTTGATTGGCGCTGCAAATATTAATCTATTTAGTAATAATATTATCGGTTTTTTGCCATATTTTTTTGTATTGTTTTCTGGAATTGTTATTTATGAATTTAAAATAAGTTACAATGAAGAAAATGATGATTGGGAAATTGATAGTTGGAAAAATAATATAAGTTTATTATCAATTTCTTTATTGTTTATGTCTCTATCAGCAATATTTGGATACCAACTTGATGATCCTGTCATTAGTACTGTATCAATGGTTTCTTTATTCTTTCCTACAGTTGCTTTGGTTTGGCCAAATCATGTTAGACATATAAAAAGGTTACAGTTTTATCCTTTATTTATTTTAGGGATGTTTTCTTGTGTGCGTTCACCTTGGTTTTTGATCATTCTATGGTTGCTTTTTTTTACTATCAGAACGATAAATTATCTAAAGTATGGTATAACCCACCCTTCATTTGGCGTTACTCAAGAAGAACCTTTAGCGGATGCATGATGTAATTATTGTTGGAGCAGGCCCTGCTGGTACTAGTGCGGCTTTATATGCTAATAGGTTCGGACTAAAAACGCTTCTCCTTGATAAATATAGATTTCCAAGAGATAAGACTTGTGGTGATGCATTATCTGGGAAAAGTGTGAAGATATTGGATGACCTTAATTTAATTGATGGTCTAGATAATTTAAATGGCTCGATTATTAAAAGAATTATTTTTGGAAATCCTAGACATTCAGAGTGTGAGCTTTTGTTAGACAAAAGTTTAAATAAAAATCATATAAAACATGGCTATGTTATTCCTAGAACAGACTTTGATAATTATATGCTACAGCAAGCAAAAAAAGTATCTGATTTTGAAGAAGGTTTTATAGTTAAGGATCTAATCTTCGAAAATAATATGGTTGTCGGGGTCAAAGGTTATACTAAAGGCGATCAGGAAAAAGAATTTAGAAGCAATTTAGTATTTGGTGCTGATGGACCTAACTCAATTGTATCAAAGAAATCGGGTCTATACGATATGAATATGGAACACACGGCTGTAGGTATCCGCTGTTATTATGAAAATGTCAAAGATTTGACTGACCAAATAGAATTACACTACGTTAAAGAAATGAATCCAGGTTATTTTTGGATCTTTCCTGCAGGCCAGAATCGAGCAAATATTGGTGTTGGACTATTAAAAAGTATTGTAAAAAAAGAGCAAAGAAAACTAAATGATATTATGTTGGATGTAATTAAGTCAGAAAATTTCAAAAACAGGTTTAAAGATGCCATCCCATTGGAAAAGCCAAAAGGTTGGAATCTGCCATTTGGTAGTATCAAAAGAGAAAATTACGGCAATGGTTTCCTTTTATTGGGTGATGCTGCTGGATTAGTAGACCCATTTACCGGAGAGGGGATTGGAAACGCAATGGTCTCTGGAAGAATTGCTTCTGAGATTGCTGTAAAGGCTAAAGAAGTTCATAATTATACCAAAGAATACTTAAAAACATATGACCAAAATTTATGGGGATATTTAGGAAGTGAATTAAACACTAGTACAAAGTTATTAAAGCTTGCTCGTTCTAAGTTTTTACTGAATTTTGTTATAGATAGAGCAGCAAGAAATAAAAAAGTTCGAGATATAATTTCAGGTATGCTCGCTAATGAAATACCAAGATCAGAGCTTTCAAATCCCTTGTTTTATTTAAAAATAATTTTTAGTTAATTATAAAATGAATAAAAAAGAATTATTAAAGGCTCTGAATCTATTTGATTATGTCGCTTTCGATTTTGAGACAACAGGTTTAGACCCAAAGCATGATAAAATAATTGAGGTCGCAGCAATACATTATGTAAATGGTAAACCTAAAAAAACATATTCAACACTTATTAACCCACAGATTCCTATATCCCCATTTATTACTGATATCACTGGAATTTCTAATCAAATGGTCTCTACTGCACCAAAAGAAGATGAAATTATAGATGATCTCTTTAAGGTTATCGGTAGTAATCCTCTAGTCGCTCATAATATTAGATTCGATTGGAGCTATATATTAGAACTATGTAAAAGATACAATATAGATATTCCTAATAATCCTTTATATGATACATTACAACTTGCTAGGGCCATGTTGTTTGACCATCCAGTTTTTAACTTAGGTGCATTATCTGAATTCTATGGTTTAGACTCTTCAGGTAGCCATAGGGCAAAAAAAGACACAGAGAATTGTGGTAATATATTCTTGCATTTATTAGAAGAACTATCATGTTATAATCTGGAAGAAATATCTAGAGTTATTTCTGTTATTGAGAAATATGATATCCCCAATAAGAAACTATATGTAGATCTAGCAAACATTCTTGTTAAAAAAGGTGATATGAAAGCAGCCCTTAGTAGGAGAGTAAATGAAAGGTTAAGTAGAAAAAGTATTTATAAGTATGAGGGTTCAAAAAATATTGAGAATATAAATGCTGCAGATGTATTTAGCTCGGGTGGAATTTTATCAAAAAATTATGATTGGTATGAAGATCGTGTTAATCAGGTTGAGTATGCTAATATGTGCGATGATATCATTAATGGTAATAATTCTGGTGTACTTGAGGCGGGCACAGGGCTAGGTAAGTCGATGGCTTATCTTTTTGCTTCAATTAAACGAAAATATCAAAGAGAAACTCGTGGACCAGTAGTTATAGGTTGTAATACAAAACATTTACAAGACCAGTTGTTTTATAAAGATTTACCTCAATTAATTAAAGCGTTAAACACATCTGTAACAGCGCTTTTAATAAAAGGTAGAAAAAATTATATCTGTAAAACTAGATTTAATTGGTTTACGGGTGATCGTAATATGATTAGCGATCAAGACATTGAAGCAATTATACCAATCTTATTTTGGTTGGAAAGAACTGAATCTGGAGATATCTCCGAATGTAATGGGTTTTTAAATAATCGAAAATTGTGGATATGGTCAATGATAAGTAGCGATACTGGTTTTTGTACTGGAGATATTTGTAAAGGTAATCATGGATGTTATTATGGTCCGATAAGAAAATTGATGTTTGAGGCAGATATAATAGTTGCTAATCATTCGCTACTGCTATTAGAAGCGAAATCGCCAGGTATTTTACCAGAACATGATACAGTCATTATAGATGAGGCTCATAATTTAACTAAGTCTGCATATGATCAATTTAGAGTTGATCTAGATCATCAAAAGGTCTTACCGCTATTGCAATCTATTAATCCTTCACACCCTAGATCAAAAAGATGGAATAATGTTTTACAATCTATAAGTGATTCAGAGCCATCTATAAGAGTTCTTAGAGAAAATTTATTAAATCAAATAGAAGAAGTTCGTATCTCGTTTGAAAGTTTTATGGAAGAATTAGCAATTAATAATGAGAATAGATTTAATAAAGAAAAAGTCTATCAGGAAAGGCCAATAATTCATTCTCTTGAAAAAGAATATGCATCCGTAAATAGAGAGTTGTCAAATTTTCAAAACGCGATACAAAGTATACTTTTATGCTTTAATAATCTTAAAAAATTTATTATAAAAATTGATTCCTCTCGATCTAAATATACTTATTTACATAATATTTTAGACAAAGGTTTAGAAAACATAAGTGAACTATATAACTCGATAAATATATTAACTGAAAACCAAGATTTTAATTGGGTATATTGGAAAGAAGGGTATTACCATTCAAAAGGAACTAAAATAGACCAATTACAACTTTCATTGCATGCGTCAATGATTGATATATCTGAGCTATTAAGTGATAAGTTATATAATAGAAAAAGTAATTTTGTTTTAACATCTGCAACTCTTAAGGTAGATGACAGTTTTGATTATTTTTTGAATCGCAATGGTTTGCAAGATATGGAAAATATTGTTACAAATGATTATATCAGTCCATTCTCTTATCAGGATCAGGTTGTTTATTATCAATATGGTGGTTCTAATGATATAACTAGCGATCCTGCAAAGCTATCAGATATTATTTATTATATACATAAGACATTTCAAAAACGTACTATGGTTCTATTTACATCTGTTAAAATGCTTGAAAATGTGTCAAAAAAAATAAAAGAAAAAACTGATGGTAATGATATTCCTCTTTTTGCTCAGTCAAGAGGTGCCTCTAAGCTTTCTATCATTAAAGGTATGCATATGAATAAGAATGCTTTGTTATTTGGGACAAATAGTTTTTGGGAGGGAGTAGACTTACCTGGTGACTTATTAGAAATATTAATAGTTGTAAAACTACCTTTTGATGTACCATCTGACCCATTAATAAAATCATATTCAAAATATCTGGATATGAATGGGATAAATAGTTTTATGAATTTTTCTGTTCCCGAATGTGCTATCAGGTTTAGGCAAGGGTTTGGCCGATTAATTAGAACTACTTATGATTCAGGTGTATTTATTAGTTTAGATAATAGGATTATAATAAAGCGTTATGGGGAAGTTATTTTAAGTAATATACCTATTGATCCTATTGTTTTTTCTGAATACAGCACTATAAGAAAGTGATAAGACTTGATTCTTAATCCATTGTACTAAATAGATTCTTTAATCTAAATTAGTTGATGGAGACCTTTCGTATTTTAGACAAAATATATTCTTATCAAGATTTTACACCTCTATTATCATCGCCAATTAGAATAACTATAAATAAGGATTCTAAGAAAAAGATAAAGGAATCATATAATAGATTAATTAAAATTTTGTCAACAGGACAAACTGTATATGGCGTAAATACAGGTTTTGGACAATTAAGTCAAATTAAGATTGATAATAGCGACCAAAAGAAACTTCAGCTTAATCTTATTAGAAGTCATTCGGCTGGGGTTGGAGACAATTTGAATGTAGGGATAATCAGAGTTGCGATGGTACTTAAACTACTTAATTATTCTAAAGGGTATAGTGGAGTACATCCTGATACAGTATCTCAATTAGCTAAATTTTTAAATAATGATTTAATTCCTATTGTTCCTGAAAAAGGCTCTGTTGGCGCTAGTGGCGATTTAGCTCCATTAGCGCATATTGCTAGTGCTTTAATTGGAGAGGGCAAGGTATTACATAATAAAAAGATATTCAGATCAAATACTGTATTGAAAAAGGTGAATATTAAACCGCTAGTTTTGCATCAAAAAGATGGAATTAGTTTGGTAAATGGTACTCAAATATCAACGGCTATTGCGATAAAAACATTATACAATAGTAATACTATTCTTGATTCCGCTGATGCTGTCGGGGCATTATCAATTGAAACAAGTCTTTCTAGTAGAAAAACATTTAATTCTTCTATTCATAAACTAAAGAAGCATAAAGGTCAGATAATTTCTGCTAAAAATATATGGAAAATGACAAAAGATAGCAACATTGTATCCTCTCATAAAGATTGTGGTGTAGTTCAAGACCCATATAGTTTTCGATGTATTCCTCATATCCATGGAGCTTGCAGAGATACAGTTGAACAAGCTTCAAAAGCTATAAATAATGAAATAAATAGTGTTAGTGATAATCCATTGGTATTGGATAATGGAGAAATAGGATTTTCAGGCCATTTTCATGCTGAGCATATTGCACTCGCACTAGACTCAATCTCTATGGCGATGGCTGAAATAGGAGCGATATCTGAAAGAAGAATTCATTATTTTATGAAGGGCGCTGAAGGAAGGCTTCCATTATTTTTAGCAAATAATCCAGGTATTGAATCAGGGTATATGATTGCACACGTCACAGCATCTGCTTTGTCCTCTGAAAATAAAACGCTTGCTCATCCTGCCAGCATTGACTCAATGCCAACCTCTGGTGGACAAGAAGATCTAGTTAGTATGGCGCCTTGGGCTGGTTATAAACTATTAAGAATTCAAGAGAACGTGACTAAAATTCTTTCTATTGAAATGCTTATAGGTTGTGCAGCATATAAGTTACGTCATTCTGATTTATTACCTGGTATTGGTACGAGAGATATGATTAGTAGAGCAAAAGATATTATAGATGCATCAAAAGGTGATAGGGAATTGACTAGCGAGATTAATCAATTAGATTCATTGATTAGAAGTGGTGATATTATTAAAAATTTAAAAAAGAAAAAATATCTGGAGTAGATAGTGAAAAATAGATCAGTATTTAAAAAAGGTTATACTTTTGATGATGTTTTGTTGGTTCCTCAGAAATCAAAGATTTTACCAAAAGAAACTATATTGGAAACTCGTTTAACAAAAAAAATTAAATTAAATATACCAATTATTAGTGCGGCGATGGATACTGTAACAGAAGAAGAGATGGGTATAGCAATGGCTAGAGAAGGAGGCATTGGTGTCATTCACAAGAATTGTTCGATTGAATCTCAAAGAAATATGGTTGATAAAGTAAAACGTTCAGAAAGTGGAATGATATTAAAGCCTGTCACAATAGGACCTAATTACACTATAGAAGAAGCAAAAAAAATTATGTCTGAATTTCGGATTAGTGGTTTACCTGTGGTTGCAGATGAAAAATTAGTAGGAATAATAACAAATAGGGATATTCGTTTTCAAGTAGATGGTGATTTAGAGGTATCAGCATGCATGACTTCAAATGATTTAATCACTGTACCACTTGACACTTCTTTAGAAGATGCTGAAGAATTACTTCATAAACATAGAATTGAGAAATTACTTGTTGTTGATGACACTGGAGAATTAGCTGGTTTAATCACTGTTAAGGATATTAAAAAGAAACAGCAATATCCTAACGCATGTAAAGATCGCAATGGAAGACTACGCGTTGCAGCAGCGGTTGGTGTTGCTGGCGATACGTTTGAAAGAGTCAAAGAGCTTATGAGTGTTGATGTTGATACGATTGTAGTTGATACTGCACATGGGCATTCTAGAGGTGTTTTAGATACAATATCAAAATTAAAAGAACAGAATACTAACTTGTCAATAATAGCAGGAAATATCGCTACTGGATATGGTGCAAAAGCGCTTATTGATGCTGGGTCTGATTGTGTCAAAGTTGGTATAGGAGCTGGCGCTAGCTGTACAACTAGAATTGTCGCTGGGGTGGGAGTACCTCAATTAACCGCTATTATGAATGCCGTTGAAGTAACTCAAAAGGAAGATATACCTGTCATAGCTGATGGAGGCCTACGTTATAGTGGTGATATAGCAAAGGCACTTGCTGCTGGTGCAGAATCAATTATGTTAGGTAGTGTATTAGCTGGCATGGATGAAAGCCCTGGTGAAACTATTTTATATGAAGGAAGACAATATAAAAGTTTTAGAGGAATGGGTTCAATGGGAGCGATGGAAGAAGGTAGTGGCGATAGATATTTTCAAGAGGATACAGACAATAAGAAATTAGTTCCAGAAGGAATTGAAGGCATGGTTCCTTTTAGGGGGCCTGTAAAAAATACTATACATCAATTGACAGGTGGGATAAGGTCTTCATTAGGGTATTGCGGATGCAAGACGATTGATGAATTTGGACGTAAGTCAGAATTCATTGAAATAACTGCTGCAGGGGTAAGAGAGAGTCACCCGCACGAGGTTAGAATAGTAAAGGAAGCACCCAACTATTCACCATCTGATAACTAAATTTATTTTAAAGAATTTAAATGGCGTGTGATTTGCGACTTTCTTCTTCCGGCTGTGTTCTTGTGTATGAGCCCTTTTCCTGCCGCCTTATCAATAGTGCTAACCGCTTTTACGTATTCTATTTGTGCTTTTTCTTTATCAGTAGATTCTAGAACGTTTTTGATTTGAGTGCGAAGTCTAGACATATTAGAAACATTCCTAGCTCTTTTTTTTATATCTTGACGTTCTCTTTTTATTTGCTGTGGATGTCTATCCATTATTTAAATTTCCTTATTATTGAAGATGCTAATATTAATAATTTATACTTTCTGTAGTCAATGAAGGTTTATTAATATTTTTTTAACTAAAAAAGGTAATTAATTACAACTAAGATTGGTATATAATATTTAAGAATGAATCAGTTTAATTATAAAGATATTTTTAAAAATAATCATTTAGCGATATCTAAAGCTATCTCCCTCATTGAAAATAATGATAAAGAATTAAATAACTTTTATAAACATATTTATAAGAGATCAAATAATGCTCTAAGGATTGGAATTACTGGGCCACCTGGAGCTGGTAAGAGTACTATAGTAGATCAATTAATAGAGTGTTTTATATCGAAAGAAAAATCGATAGGTGTTATTGCAGTGGACCCTAGTAGTCCATTTAGTGGCGGTGCTTTGCTTGGTGATAGAGTAAGAATGGGTAAGTACACCGATAATGATAGTGTATATATAAGAAGTATGGGTAATAGAGGCGACCTAGGCGGACTTTCAAAAATGACTCAAGCTGCTGGAGATGTTCTTTCTGCTAGTGGCAAAGATATTATTATCTATGAAACTGTTGGTGTCGGGCAAGCAGAGCATGATATAGTTAATGCTGCAGACTTTACTGTTGTTGTATTAGTGCCAGAGTCAGGTGATGAGATTCAGCTAATGAAAGCAGGAATTATTGAGATTGCAGATATTTTTATTATTAATAAATCTGATAGGCCGGGTTCAAAAAGAATTGCAAGAATGCTTTCAGATACTTTACATAATTTTACTAAAAAAGGCGATTTTTTACCATCAGTTATGAACTCTACTGCAAGTAGAGGGGAAGGAATATCTGAAATTTTTGAAAAAATATTGATCGATACTGAAACTTTAGATGCTAATGGAGTTTTACAAAAACGTCGATTATCTAGATACAAAAATAGAATAAAAGATTTGATTTCTGAGAAACTTGAAAATGAATTTTGGACCACAAAGCGAGAAGATCTTTTTAAAAATATTACAAATTCCATTGATTCAATAGATACACCGCCAAATAAAGTAGTAGAAAAACTTATTTCTAATTTTGATGATTAAACAATGAGTTCTAATAATAGATCAATGAGCTTTATAGAACATCTAGAAGAGCTTAGGTGGAGAATAATAAAGATTGTCAGTTCTATTTTGCTAGGTGGAATAGTAACATTCTTTTTTATTGATTTTTTTCTCTACTTATTATTACTTCCTTTAGAGAACATTGAATCAAAAAATTCAGTTAATTTACAAGTTCTTAGTGTCCAAGGAATGTTCATTATTAAATGGAGTATTGCGTTAATTGGTGGTATTATTTTATCTATTCCTGCTATAACGTATCAATTGTGGAAGTTCGTATCTCCAGGTTTATATGCGAATGAAAGGGGATTTATTTTACCCTTAGTATTGTTTTCATTTTTATCATTTATATCTGGCATATTATTTAGTTATCTAATTTTAATACCATATTGTTTAAATTTTTTTGCTAGCCTATCAGGAGATGCAGTGCTTAATAATTTTTCAATTAATCACTATTTTAGTTTTATTACTTGGTTGTTATTGGGGTCAGGACTAGTATTTCAATTACCCGTTATTTCATTTTTGCTATCTATAATTGGTTTGTTGACGCCAGCGTTTATGAGGCATTACAGAAGACATTCTATTGTGGTCATTTTTATTTTATCATCTTTTATTACTCCCCCAGACCCAGTCAGTATGATTGTAATGGCATTTCCACTAATTATTTTATATGAAATAAGCATAGGTGTTTCATGGTTGGTCAATCGAAATAGAGATTTTAATAGCGCTAGTTAGTTAATATTATGCATATAAAATGAATAGCTTAAAAAATATCACAACACCTATAATTACTGATTTAGAAAAATTCAAATTAGAATTTAAAAGGGCTCTTAATTCAGAAGTAAAATTGATTAATTCTATATCAAGTTATTTAGTAAAAAATAGAGGCAAAACAATAAGACCTATATTAACTCTACTTTGCGCTAGATTATGTTCTAAACCTACAGAATATACATATAGAGCAGCGGCTATGATGGAATTATTACATGTTGCCACATTAATTCACGATGATATTGTTGATGATGCAAAATTGCGAAGAGGAAAGCCTTCAATAAAGCAGATATGGAAAAATAAAATATCTGTATTAATGGGGGATTTCATTTTAAGTAAAGCATTGATTAATATGGTTAGTTTGAAAAATTTTGATGCTTTAGAGTTAATTTCAAATACAGCTGAAAAATTAAGTGCAGGTGAAATAATGCAAATAGAGAAAAGTCTTACTAGAACTATGTCTAAAGATGTGTACTATAGTATGATTAATCAAAAAACAGCATCTCTAATAGCTGCCAGTTGTGAATTGGGTGCGATAACTACTACTAATGAAAACAATGATAGAAAATCTGTATCTGGTTATGGTGAAAACCTAGGTATGGCTTTTCAGATAAAAGATGATCTTTTTGACTTTTTAGGTTCAGAAAATCAAACAGGTAAGGATAAAGGCGGTGATGTTAAACAAAATATGATAACCCTTCCTTTGATTTTTTCAATAGATAGCGCGAATAGGCCTGATCGCAATAGGTTAAAATCACTTGTAAGGAAAAAGAAGAAAAGTAGTTCAAATCTAAAAGAAATAAATGAAATGATTCATAATCTAGGCGGTTTCAACTATGCTAATAAAAAATTAGATGAATATTCGAATAGAGCGATTGACTCTATTTCAACTTATCATGATTCAGAAATAAAAAAATCACTCGTAGAATTAGTTTCATTTAATAGATATCGAAAAAGTTAGTATGAATAATCATAATAAGATTTTAGTCATTCGTTTCAGTTCAATTGGAGATATTGTGATCACAACATCTTTTTTAAAAACAATAAAAATAAAATATAATAATCCGGAAATTCACTTTTTAACTTTAGATAAATTTTCTTCAATTTTACATCTTCAGCCAGATATAAACCGAATAATAGAGTTAAGCAGTGACTCTACTATAAAAAACCTTTTTGAATTGAATGAATATATTAAATCATCAAATTATGATATTATTTATGATTTGCATGGCTCAATTCGGTCTAGAATTTCGACTATTGGCTTAAGTGAAATTACATTAAGGGTAAAGAAACCAAGGTTCTTACGGTTTTTATTATTTCAATTGCATTTAAACCTTTTTCCTAAAGATTATTCAGCGATTATTATGTATCATAAATGCATTGACGATTATGATAAACGAACAATTCCAAAAACAAAATTACAAGTCAGTAGCACTGAACTACAATCTGTGAGGTCCTTACTAGAAGATAATGGAGTTAGTGATAAATTTATTGTTATGGTTCCTGGAGCAGCATGGCCACAAAAACAATGGAATACAAATAAGTATATTCATTTAATTAATGAAATTGAGATAAAAACAAAAAAAATAATTGTAATGCTTGGTACTATAAATGACAAAGTATGTGCTAAAATTAGTTCTATAAATAATAATGTCATTGATCTATCAGGTAAAACCGACATCAGACAGGCAATGGCTATTATATCTCTAGCTGAAACTGTTTTTGGTAGTGATACAGGATTACTGCATATTGCCGAAGCTTTAGATAAAAAAGTAACAATGATACTTGGTCCTACATCCAGAGAGACTGGGGGAGGAGTTTCTTTAAAAGACTCTATAAATATTGAGACTAATGTCTGGTGTCGTCCATGCTCTCAAAATGGAAAACAAAAATGCTATAGATCCAGCCAGTATTG
Source organism: bacterium TMED217 (assembly GCA_002169695.1). Taxonomy (GTDB): domain Bacteria; phylum Fidelibacterota; class Marinisomatia; order Marinisomatales; family UBA1611; genus TMED80. The sequence continues at coordinate 5,340 of NHJO01000023.1, read as the reverse complement.
TATGGATTTTATATCACCAAATGAAGTTGCAAGTTCAGTTATAGAAAGACTTTAGTTTGAGGATTACATTATTCATTATATATAATCTATTTCTATATCCATCATTTTTATTGATTACTCTATTTTTATCAATATTTAACTCTAAGATCAGGAGAGGTATCAAAGGCAGATTTCAAACAAAAAATATATTAATTAAATACTTTAATCAAGAGTTTTCAAATAAAGTAATATATTGGTTTCATGCTTCTTCATATGGGGAATATTTACAAATAGAGCCGATAATAAATATTTTAAAGGAAAAGAAAGTAAACAGCGTTGTTTTATTAAGTTTTTTTTCACCTAGTGGTTATGATAATGTAAATAACAAAAATGTAGATTGTAAAGTTTATATGCCGTTTGATTTTTATTGGACCATGCAAAATACACTAAAACTAGTGAAGCCAAATAAGATTATTTTTGCAACTACTGATTTATGGTATAATTTTTTTTGGAGTTCAATAAATAGAAATATAGATACAATATTGATTGGGGCTAAGTCAAAAAGTTATTTCAATAAAAATTTTTCTATTTTGAATTATGTATATAAACCTATTTATAAATCTATTACAAAAATAATCACTATAAATGATAATGATCGCCTACAAATAGAAAAATTTATTGGAAAGAATAAAAGTAAAAGAATATTTACATTAGGTAATCCTCGATTTGATCAAGTTATAGAAGTTTCTAAAAAACTAAATAATGATAAAAAGAAACCAATACAAGAAAGAGACGATATTATAATGTTTGCTAGTATGCATAGCGAGGATCGTAATATTGTTCTTTCTAAAATGATAAAGTATATGGGTAGTCATAAAAAAAATCAAATAATATGGGTGCCTCATGAACCAAATGATCAAGAAAATAAATATATAGAATCCATGTTTAATAGGAATGATATTTCAGTTAGAGTTATTAATTCAATACAAAGTTTTGATAATGATGATTCTAGAGTCAAAATTATTAATCTAGTTGGTGTTTTATCTAAACTATATTGGAAAGTAAAATTAGCCTATATAGGAGGAGGATTTTCTACAGGTGTACATAATTTGATGGAACCCTCTGTAGCCGGAGTACCAACTGTATTTGGGCCTAATTATCATGATTTTAGAGAAGCAGTTGATATAATTAATAATAAGGCAGGATTTTGTGTGAAAAATGGTTTAGATCTTATAAAAATAATTGATAAATATATAGACGATAATCAGGAACTTGGTATAGCAAGTAATGCAGCGATTCAATTAGTTAAAAATAATGCAGGGTCTGCAAATAATATAGTTGATGAAATAAAATCAGATTAGTTTATACATAAAATGAATAAAATATTTAATATTAAAAAGAAATATATGAGTGACCCATCAAGGGTTTTAACACTCGCTAATATAATAAGTATGCTACGAGCTGCTGCTGCTATACCTATAATTTATACATTGAATTACCCTGAAATGCGTGCATACACAGCAGCTATTATATTATTGGCAGTGCTATCGGATGCTTTGGATGGATATTTTGCTCGAAAAGCGAGTGAGGTTACTCATGTTGGTATGTGGCTTGACCCTATAGCCGATTTTATAATAATCACGGCTGTCGTACTATATTTAGTAATAATTAAGATTTTCCCTCTATGGTTTTTTGTGTTTTATATAGTTAGACATTTTTTAATTGCAGTTCCGGCCTTGTATTTTGTGAATACAGGTCAATATATATTACACTCTAATTGGTGGGGTAAGTGGACGACTGGTATAACGGCGCTTTCAGTATTCTTACATATTTTTGAATTTGATGCCGTATGGTGGTTAAAGCCGGTTTCATTATATACTTCATTAGGTCTTGCTCTGGTTAGTTGGTTTATATATTATAAAGATTATTATAAAGTGATAAAAGGATAAGATGCTTAGTAAACTATTTAATGCACTAGAGAATACTAGAACTTCTATAAATCAAGCGTTCAAAAAATTAAAATCTGAAAATTTATTGGAAGAAGACATTGAAGGTTTTGAGGAACAATTGCTCCTAGCAGACATTGGATATGATACTGTTGATGGCATAATAACTATTTTAAAAAAATTAAATAAAGAAGATTATATAGATAAAATTAGAGAATATTTAGTTAATGAATTGCCTAAAAAATATACAATGGAAAATTTCGAATCTCCGATTGTAATTATGATGGTTGGCGTTAATGGAACAGGGAAGACTACAAGTTCAGCAAAATTAGCTAAGATTTATAAAGAGCAAGGAAAGAAAGTTTTACTAATTGCTGCGGATACATATCGGGCTGCAGCCATAGAACAATTAGAAATTTGGTCTAATAGAGCTGGTGTTAGACTAGTATATAATAATCAAACCAAAGAACCATCTGCAGTTCTTTTTGATGGTCTAAATTCTGCTAGGTCAGATAATTATGAAGTCGTTATTGTTGATACTGCTGGTAGGTTGCATACCTATGATAATTTAATGGCTGAATTAGAGAAGATGTATAGGATAATAGATAACAGGTTTCCTGAATTTTTAGTGAAAAACTTAATTACAATCGATTCTTTGCTCGGACAGAATTCTGTAGTCCAAGCGAAGCAATTTAATAAACACATTCCTATTGATGGTGCTATTTTAACAAAATTCGATGGTACTGCAAAAGGGGGTATCATTTTTCCTTTATATAAACAGTTGGGTGTTTCAGTTAAGTTTATTGGAACAGGTGAAGAAATCTCAGATATAGAATTTTTTGACCCTCAAATTTATTTAGATGGTTTATTAGGGAATGAATATTAATAATTAAAGTAGGTATATATATTAAATGAATAAATCTGTAAATATTATAAGTCTTGGATGCGCAAAAAATCTTGTTGATTCTGAAATATTACTGGGTGGTTTAAATAAGTCAGAATTGATTATTACTGAAAATCCTGAAGATGCAGACACTGTTATTATAAATACATGTGGTTTTTTAGATATGGCTAGAGAGGAGTCTGTTGATACAATATTACAAGCAGCGGAATTAAAAAAAACAGGAAAGCCTAGCGAACTAGTGGTCATGGGATGTCTATCAGAGCGTTATCCTGAAGAAATTGCAGCAGAGATACCAGAAATTGATCGAATTTTTGGCAGTAATGATCACAGACAAATTGTTTCATTTTTGACTGGGAAAGAATATTCTAAAGATGATCCATTATTTTATAGATCATTAATGACACCAAACCATTATGCTTATATCAAAATTGCAGAGGGATGTGATAACGCTTGCTCTTTCTGTAGTATACCAATTATGCGAGGTTTACAAAAAAGTAGAACTATCTCTGCTATAATGGATGAGGCATTTAGATTGGTAGAAAGAGGAACTAAAGAACTCTTGGTTATAGCTCAAGATTCAACCTCTTACGGGTGGGATCTCGATCAAAAAGTATATCTAAGCGATTTATTAAGAGAATTAAATACTGTTAAAGATATCGAATGGATCAGGGTGCACTATGCTCATCCAGCTCATTTATCTCAGAGGATTATTGATTCAATTTCCGAATCAGAAAAGGTTTGTAATTATCTTGATATGCCTGTCCAGCACGCTTCAGATGCAATATTAAAATCAATGAAAAGAGGTCTTAATCAAAAAGGTATAAGAGATAGAATAGACCGACTAAGAAAATCAAACCCTGATATTGCATTAAGGACTACCCTTATTGTTGGTTTTCCAGGAGAAACTGAAAATGATTTTAAAGAGCTATATAATTTTGTTGAAGATGTCAAATTTGATCGCTTAGGTGTTTTTACATATTCAGAAGAAGAAGGAACTACAGCTGCTGATTTAGATGACAATATCCCAGTTGAAGTAAAGAATGAAAGAAAAAATAAAATCATAGAATTACAGCATGATATAAGTCTTGATAGGAATGAATCTTTTATTGGTAAAAATTTAAAAGTTTTAGTTGATCAAGCTGAAAATAATATTGGTGTTGGTAGGACTGAATTTGACTCACCAGAAATTGATAATATTGTTCATATAGAAGGTAGGGTTAAAAAAGGAGAATTTGTAAATGTGGATATTGAGTCTGCCAATGAGTATGAATTAATTGGTAAGCCGTTAAGATAGTACTATGCTAAGTTTAAAAGATAAAAAAAGGATTAGTGACCTTTCTAATTTGATTTATCTAGCCAGTAGAAAAGTAAAAATTCTTAAGCATATTTCATGGCCTGAAAATATCCGTATAGATTTTTTTAAAAATAATTGTAAAAAAATTCCAAAGGTTACATACTCTAATTATAATGCTACAGACTTTATTTCTTTAATAAAAAAGGCAGAAAAGTTATTTGGAGATACTAAATATGATGTTTGGTTAAAAAATAAAGTGGAAGAAATAAAAAAAAGTTCTGAGTTGCTTTCTGCTTGTGGAACTAGTGACTTTTTTAAAATTTCTTCAGAAATATATGGTCTTCCTAGTACACCTATCCATGATAAAACAACAATGCCTAGAGATTTATCAGATAGGTTTGAAGAAATAATAAATTCAATTGATAGGAATCAGATAATGCAAATGCATAGTAAAAAATTAGATTCTGAAACTGTGGCAAAAGGGATATCAAAGTCTGTAGATGATTTTTTTGGTGAATTAGCTCCAAAAATAAAATTAGTTCAAGGGCTTTCTGCCAAGGCAACAGCAAGTTCAAAGACAATTAAAATTAGAAAGAATGGAGAGTTTGACCAGACAGATGTAAGACAATTATTAAACCACGAGGCCTATATTCATGTCGCAACTACACTTAATGGTAGAGGGCAAGAAAAAATGAAAATTTTAGGATCTAATTATGGTAGTATTACAAAATCACAGGAAGGCCTTGCTGTATTTTCTGAATTTATTACAGGATCTATTGATGTTGATCGTATGAGGAGGATATCAGATAGAGTTCTCGCGATTCAAATGGCAATTGACGGTGCTGATTTTATTGAAGTGTTTAAATATTTCGTTAAAAAAAATAACTCTAATAACCAAGCCTTTGAAAGTACAAGACGCGTTTTTAGAGGAGGGGTGTTAACTGGTGGTGCGCCTTTTACTAAAGATCTAGTTTATCTTGACGGATTAATAAGGGTCTATAACTTTTTCAGATCTGCTATCTCACAAGGCAAAACTGAATGTATTGAATTGCTATTTTCAGGAAAGATCGATTTAGATGATATTCCTATTGTCTATAGTTTATATAAAGAAGGATTGGTCAATAAGCCACAGTTTATTCCACCATGGGCAGTTGATTTAAATTATTTAATCTGTTTTTTTTCCTTCTCGGTATTTTTAGAAGATGTTAATTATGACA
>NHJO01000022.1 GCA_002169695.1 bacterium TMED217 | reverse complement strand
CCACCGACTCCAATCTCAGGAATGGGAATTGGCGCGAATGGCATATTTAATTGTTCAGTGAGTGATTTAATATTTAGAACATGAAGTACAGGTACATTTACCTTCGAAAACTTAGATAAAACGCCTTCAATCCCTCCATCTTTCAAAGAGATATCTATAACATCTGACCTTTTCACTATACCTGCACTCAACAATTTTGAATTAAAACTTGTTCCCAAACTTGCAACTCCACCACCAATATTTATCATAGCCCTAAAATCTTTAATCTTACAATGTTTTGAAAAAAGCATCATGCGTTCATCAATATTTTCTACAAGTTTTATGTTTTTGATTAATGGTATCTCATGCTTACTTATATTATCAATGATTATATTCCTACCAGCAGGGCTAAGGAGTCTACCCATATCATTACGACCGCCAATCGAGGCAGCTATACTTCTTTTACTTATTAAATCATTATTAAATAATATTCTCTCCATATCAAGCCAGGTAAAATCAACATGATTTGCTCCCCATTGTGATGCCCCTACTGAAGTAATCATTAAAGGCACTAAGCCAATAGCCTTAGCAGCAGTTAATACCGCGATATTCGCTCCTGGCATAGACCCTGTTAATAAAATTGCGACTGTATCTCCTTCTTGTAATTTCATTTTAAGCATTAGCTCAACCATCCCAGCAGAAAAATTTGGATCTAATGTTGTTAATTTTGCATCTAAATCACCTTCATCGGTAGTAATCAGACTAAATGGACTACCGACTAATCCAGTTTCATTTGGATCATTTTCATCATCAATAAATACACCAAATTCCATTCTATTTTTTTTCAAAATAGACATAGAATTCTCCATCATTCTAGCAGCTTTTATTTTTAAATCATAAGATGGTGAAATATCAACGGTCGTACTATTAATAGATATTGCAAAACCAACTAATGAAATAATCGATAGAATTACAAGAGTAGAAGTCTTTTGTATCGCTGGTATAAATGGCTCTTTTTTATAATTATTCAAAGATTGCGCCTCCAAATAATATCATTACCAAAAGCTTTACAATGACAGCGGTCAATAAAACCACCGATATAGTTCTAATCACTCCTTGGCGATCCATCCAATTTGCAATAAGTCCTGGTATAATATTTCCAATAACAGCCAAACTTTTTATATCTTCAGCATCTATATATATTGTCCTTGATAAATACCCAAAGAAAAAACCAAGAATAAGCGCGAGAACGATTCGTCTTTTCCCATATAAAAACATAACCTTACTTAAACCCCTTATAATCAACCACACTAAAATCGCTACTGAAAAAGTAGACAAAACCTGAATAGGTTGATGTAGAAAAAGAGAAATGTAGCCAGGTACGATAATTCCTCCCGCTGTAACGCCAAGAGCTTCCGATAAGACTAAACTTAAAATAATTCCTAAGCCTATGCTAATTTCAATCATGAGCCCTGCTCTCAGATAATTTTTGTAAAATATCCTGCCCTGCACCTACTTGGTTTCCTATTGCAAAAATCAAGATATCATCAGAAAGGTCTAAAATTGATTTAGTAATATTCTCAATAGACTCATCTATTGAGAATATTTTTACTTCTGTATCAGGAGAATGATGCATTAACCTTTTTACTTTAGGCCCAACCTTATCCCCCCTGATTATAAAATGTTCTGGTTTAATTTCTTCAAATGTAAGCTCCAACATTTGTTTAGTTCTAAGAGGTCTATCATCGCGAGAATTAAAAAATACAGCTGTACCACTATTCGTTGGGTACCTATCAATAACAAACTTCCATATTTGCAATGTAGAAACTGGGTCATTTGCGGCCATACCATTGACAAATTGTAATGTTCCATTCTTGCCTTCTAATTTCCACACAACTAAAGCACCTAAATCTGGTTGAACACTGTGCATCCCATCAAGTGCAACATCTCTTGAAATCCCCATTTTATTACACACATCAAGTGCAATAGCTATATTCTGCGGATGCTCTATATAATTAAATTTATTTAGCTCATCATCTGAAATAGATTCTTCTTTGGAAAATATAATATCAGATTGATTATCATTAGCAACAGATTTTAAAATATTCTTATGCTTTTCCTCAGCGGTAACGACAGTGCCTTCAATTGGTATTGAATTACATAAGGATTTTACAACATCAACATCGGTAGGGCCCATCTCATCTAAATGGTCCGGCCTGGCATTTGTAATTACTCCAATATGAGATTTAACCATCTGATGTTCAGAAATCCACTGATACTGAGGTTGTACAGCCATGCACTCCATAACTACTACATCTGGTTTTTCATTTGAAAAATATTTAAGAAGTCTAACTTGCTCTCCAATAGAAGGCCTTCTTAATCTATGAATAATTCTATCAATCCCTTCTGCGTCTATCACTCTCGGTGCTGTTCCTGTAGTTTTGGCAAATGTACGTAAGCCCCCTGCTCTTAAACCAGCTGCGATTAACCTTGTAACGCTTGACTTACCTCTTGTACCATTAACATGTATACGAACAGGTATATTCATAAGAGTGAGTTGATGGTAGCGAAATTCAAATAGTCCAGCGGTAATTAATAATAGAGCGAGTGCCCCAAGGATTATTAAGGGCGATAATAACATAATACTACAAANTTCTTCAGGTTATGAATCGTAGCCCATGACCACCTGGATAAGCTTTACCATATCCAAAATATTCACCATNCCATCGGAATTNATNTCTGCCAANAATGGATTAAATTGAGTCTGATCAACAACAATATGATCAATTAATATCAAAAGATCATTTACATCAACCAGACCATCAGTATTTAAATCACCATCCAACCTCATTTCACTACCTCTAGTTGTAATAAGGATTGCTGTTTCATCGCCTAATTGCATCGCTGCATCTGCATAAGTGTTATTAAACGTATACTGTAAACCTCTTGTCATTGTGTGGTCTTCAATACCAACAGTGCTATAGAGCCCATGGATCTGACTCCAACTATAGCTACCAGTTGTATTATTATTAAAATCCATATACTGAAGCAACATCTCTCCATCATTAGTAGGCGTTAGGTAATACATTGGATCTCTTAAAATAATCTGAAAAGTTTCTGTGGTATTATTCTGAAAGGTTCGCACCCTCGACCACTGAACAATAAAAACCTTATTACTGCTATCATACCACGTGTAAACTCGTCCAGAATTCGTAAGCTTTAGATCATCCCAGAATACAGCTACCATTTTTCCAGGACCACCAGCTCCAGGCAAAGGATAATTTCTAAATGAACTTAGATCTGTGTCTCCAAATGCAATCCAACCATTTGAACAGATACTAATCTCATTATAAACCTGACCGTAAAACCTAAAATCAAAGGGAAGATCAACCGTCTCTACATCATCGCCATTATCTCCTCCATCAGTAAGAGAACTTAAATGACTCCCACTACCTCCATAGCGATCATCTATCTCAACCCAGTCATATACTGGAGATAGCAAATAATCTATATCTCCGCTATCATATATATAATATCCATGCTCATCTGGACCCATTGGGTCAGTGACTGTGGGAACACCTATTTGTATTGGTACAATAGATGAATTTGCGTAACCATCATCTGTATTTACTGAAAGAATTAAATGCGCAATAGTACCAGGAATTATATCCTCTAATGCATTTATTGTAAAAGAATTCCCATCACTTGCACTAGAATTAAAACCACCAGGATATACTGCAGACCAAGTACCTGTATTATCTAATATTTCAATGGCTGGGGAGGCAGAAGTAATTTGTCCAACAATATTTAGAGCGGAAGTAGCACCGCTATTGTGAAGCTCTATATGAACCGTAGAGGTCTGACCACTTACCAAAACATCTTGATTGTTACCTACAACATCCACGCCATATGCATAAAGATTCTTACCAGCAATATTTAGTCCAACATAACCAACTGAACTGTAACCACTCTCATTTGTCAATGTTAATAGCAAATTAATATCTGCACCATGTTGGACATCATTATTTATAGTAAAAGTAAATGGTGAGGAAGCATTATTCACAATATCACCAGTAGCTAAATCGCCGTAAGTAAATGAATCATTGATGATTGTAATATTAGAATTCTCGGTACTTAAGGTACCGGTAATATCGGTAGCATTTTCACTACCATAGTTAGAAACACCAATTGCCAACTCAATAGTCTCACCAGCATTTAGAATACCATCTCCGTTCCCACTTGAGCTTCCTGTAACGTTATCATTTATTGTAACGTAATCATTGTATACATTAACACTTACACCTGGATCATATATCTGAAATGAACTTTGATAAGGATAGTGATTCTTTTTTGTTACAGTTACAAGAATTTCACCTACGTCTGCTATCGGCACATCAATACGAACAAATCCATTTAGATCACTGTATCCAGATTCAAGAACTGCACCTTCTTTGTAAATCGTAACCCATGCATCTTCAATAGGATTACCCCCACTGTTTGTAAGAGAAAAATCAATGAAGTTTGTTCCCTTCATCAAAGAATATGAGTGAGTAACATTTAACATTTCTGGGTATGCGGTCCACATTTGTAGCGATGCATCGCCCATTAAATTATTCCAATGAGTAAAAGTAGCTACATAGTTATTAGGATTGCTAGGGTAAGCTCTTGAAAGCCATAATTTACCAGCCATTAATGCACCACCAACTGAATTAATATCTTCTACAAATGCACCATGATAAAACCCCATATCAACCATATTATTAAACATAGTGTGAGTACCTAAAGTGGCCGTCCCTATACAAGCGACTGAACCTTTTGGGTTTGACGCTGTACCAGCTCTTAAAAATGCTTCAATAAGGGACTCTTCACTTCCAAATGAACCAGTACCACAAGTAATAACAGTCGCAATTGGTAACATAAATCCATTATTTGTTGAATTCACATCACTGCTATTAAATCCACTTACACCATAATATCCTCTGTAATTAAAAAAACCTAACCCATCACTTAGATTGCTTGTCATTTGATTTGGAAATGAACCTGAGTAGACTGTCCGAATATCATCATAACCATGCAGTTCTAAAACTTCCTTTATATTGTTGTTAGTAATAACGCAGGAAACGCCTGACGTTGAAGGATCACCAACTAAACAAGCTCTTTGAAACCAATTCTCTCCCATATAAGGGTTAGATTCATAGTTAAGTGTTTTACTAATGATGGTCTGCAGATGACTCTGACTATCAAATGATAATCTTCCTAAAAATACCTCAGGTAGTAAATCATTTCCCGCTATTGTACTGTACGGATGATCGCCTTCCCCATTGTATCCACTCCAGTTTTCAAAGTGAGTTGGGACATCGTAGCTTCCTTCAGCATCGGCAATAATAGTAACGTACTCTGGGGGATTTTCCCATGCTTGATATGCTGTTTCAATATAATTTTCTAGGTCATTTGAATTATTTACAATGCTTGAGCTTGAAATATAATTAACCTCATAGCCCATGCGTCTTTTCCAATCCATCAAGACATCCACTGTCCCTAAAAGATTACCGATATTGCTTGGCAATATATATAAAATAGATGGTCTCTGATATGGAATATTATCTCGCTCTAAAGAAGAATAATTAGCAATCATTGACTTGTATAATGGCTCAAAAGCTCTTGATCTTTTAGCCGGTCTGAAAACTGTATTTTCAACTACACCAGTTTCAACAAGTTCTACTTCAATTTCAGTGAATTCCTCTAATCGTTTTTCTTCAGGATAATAACGAAATGGTGTAACTGTTAAATTTGCAATTGTCATTTCTCGCATAGTCATCGGCTCTGATAGAATAGCAATATTATTTGGATAAAATCCTTCACTATTATATCCCACATTCTCGCTTAGTGACTCTCCAGCATCATCATCCCAAGATGCCTTTGGTGTTATTTCAACATTCTCTGTAACCTGAGATGAAATAACACTAACAAGTAGTGAATAGGATTTACTAGGATCAATTGCTATGAAAGAACTATTTGAAGGCAGATCAGGCTGACCTGGTTCAGCAATATGACTAGCATCTAATAATATAGGTTTTTTATATATTTTCCCATTGGCTCCATCTGTGCTCTCAAAACTATAATCTGGCATAGAATATCTAATTAGGCCATTTCCATTTTCTTTAATAGAATATCTGAAAGCAGAATCTTTAGAGATTATATCATCTCCAGTTCCACCAATGAGGAAGCTAATAATTAGCACTATTACAGGTATTATGCGATACATATACATAAATAATCTTTCTAATTTAAAATCAGATAATGAAATAAGGAGGGAAAATAAACACTTCCAATGAAGGTTCCAATACCCGCTATTGCCAAATATGGCGCAAACGGCAGTGCCCTGTCTCTTTCAAATCCTTTAATTCCTGATAAAGTAATCCAAACAATCAAACTTAATAATGAAGCGCCAAATAGTGTAAGTGCCATTCTCACTGGCCCCAGCCAAATACCTAAGACAAAACCTAACTGTATATCGCCATAACCCATGCCCTGCCTTTTTGTAATCAAATATATTAGGCCAATTAGTGTCAGTGGAATGACAGAGCCTACCAATACACCATAGATTGCACTTTTTAAATTAATCGTATTAAATAGTAATCCAAAAAAAACAATAATTGAACCAACGATGATAAATATTAACGGTATTTGAAAGGTATGAAAGTCGATCCAACTGATTGCAAATAAAATACCAGCTAGAAGCGCAAAAATAGTGCCTTCCATTGGCGATAAACTGATTGAACCCCAAAGCCAGGACCCAATACAAAACAATTCCATCTTAAGATCACGCTGGCCAATCTGAAAACCATCTACATTTAGCCAGTTTACTGTTGACTTAAGAAGTCTAGCATATAAAACGCTTAATACAAATATTGAAAATAATGATAGAAAATCCATTACAGACCAGACTGTAAAGCAGAACCAAGATGAAATACTGGCAAATATGTTAACACAACCATGAGCGCAATGACTGCACCAACCAGCAAAATCAAAAGCGGTTCAATTAACGTGGTCATTCTCTCAACCAAAGCATTAACCTGCTTGTGATAATAGTCAGCTGCTCTATCTAAAAGATCATCAATCTCTCCTGTCTCCTCTCCAGTTGAAACAAGTTGTAAAAGAATAGAAGGAAAGATTTCTGTTCTACGAAGTGCTGTTGATATATTGTAACCATCACGAATATAATTAGAGGCATCCTCAACCGCTTTCTCATAAACACGGTTACCAACTACTTTTTTTAATAGCGCCATTGCCTCTAGAACCGGAACGCCTGCACCAATCAAAATTCCAAATGTTTTACAGAATTTGTTTAAAATTGATTGATCTAAGAGGCTACCAAAAACAGGAATTTTCAGTTTTATTGAGTCAATTATAAAACCACCTCTCTGTGTCTTTGAGATTAAAAACATTATCAAAAACACTAAAATAAAATTAAAAAACATAAAACCTAAATTTTCTGATAACCATGCGCTTGCGTCCATCATCTTTCTTGTTGCACCAGGCAGCGACGCTCCTAATTGAGAATATACTTCTGAAAATTTTGGAATAATCCAAACGAGCATGGCAAGCACCATACAAGCAAGAAAAATAACCATAAAAATAGGATAGGTCATTGCTCCTTTTACTTTACGCCTGGTATCATCAAGGTTTTCTAAATAAGATGCAAGCTGATCGAGGATCTCATTCAGATTACCACTTACCTCTCCTGCTTTGGTCATAGCAACAAATAAGTTGTTAAACACGCCAGGGTGCCTAGCCAATGACTCTGAGAGATTTAAACCTTTTCTGATACTAGACCCAACCTCTGTTAGAATTTTTTTAAATTTATTGTGTTTTTCTTCTACCGATAAAGCCTGTATCGCCCTTTCAAGAGTAAGTCCAGCGCTAAACATAGTAGCCAGCTGTCTTGTAAAAAAAACAATATTAGCTAGTGGCACCCTGTTTTTTATTCTTTCAAAAGTTAGATTAATCTCGTCAAGAAAAGGACCAAGAAAGTCGAAGGTAGTATCGATCTCTTTAAGTGTAATTACGATCTGACCGTTTGAGGTAAGTTTCTGGAGAGCTAGGTCCATAGACTCAGCACGGATATCACCCTCAGACCTGTTTCCCTCATCACTTTTCACTAAATAGTGAAACACAGCCACTATAAATCCTCCACTGTGGATCTCATTACTTCTTCAATGCTCGTTGTACCATCTAAGACTCTTTCATTTCCAGCGTCTCTTAGTGTAACCATGCCATTCTTAATTGCTGCCTGCCTGAATTCATCTTCATTAGCATTATCAAAAACAAGCTTCCTCAATTCTCTAGCCATGGGTATCATCTCAAATATTGCCGTCCTGCCTCTGTAGCCAGTGTTCCTACAATCTGCGCATCCCTTGCCCTTAAAAAGCTTACCTTTCACATCTTTCTTATTAAGACCTATTAGTGCAAGCTCTTCTTCGTTCGGAGCATATTCTTCTTTGCATTTTTCGCAAAGTCTCCTGACAAGTCTCTGAGCCATAACGAGATTCAAGCATGAGCCAACAAGAAATGGAGCAATTCCAATGTCAAGCAAACGAGTAAGTGTTCCCGGAGCATCATTGGCATGAACCGTAGAAAAAACTAAATGACCAGTAAGTGAAAATTTTACGGCTATATCAGCCGTTTCGCCATCTCTGATTTCACCAATCAGCAATACATCAGGATCCTGACGTAAAATTGAACGAAGCGTAGAGCCAAATGTAAGTCCAATATCATCAAAAACCTGTACCTGACTAATACCCTCTAGTTGGTACTCTACAGGATCTTCAACGGTGATGATATTTGTTTTCTCATCTTTAATCTCTTTAAGTGCGGCATACAAAGACGTCGACTTACCAGATCCCGTTGGACCAGAGACAACAACCATACCATACGGCTGGCTGATTACTTTTTTAAATACACCTAAATTCTTTTTTGGAAAACCTAAAGTTGTCAGATTAAAATCAAACCCACTTTTATCAAGTAACCTCATAACTATTTTTTCACCATGCACTGTAGGCAAGATAGATACACGGACGTCAATATCCTTGACCGCAGTTTTAATAGAAAACCTACCATCTTGTGGCAATCTTTTTTCTGCTATATTTAGTTTAGATAATATTTTTATTCTTGTAATTAAACCACTTAATGAAGTAGCTGGTGGAGTCATAATGATTTGTAAAACACCATCAATACGGATCCTTACATTGACCTTATTTTCTTGCGGTTCAACATGAATATCCGTAGCTCTCTCTTTTATCGCTTCCTGAAGAATCAGGTTTACAAGTTTAACAATGGGTGCATCTTCGTCGCTCGCATTTTCAGGCGAAAGATCCACCTCTTCAGAAGAATCTTCATCACCAGATATAACCTTAATTCCCTGGATCGCCTCTTCTACCTTCCCAGCTTTTGTTATCTCACCATATAGCTGATCCATTGCTTTATTTAATAAGTCTATACCTCCCACAACAATGTCAGGATCTAATCCTGTAAGCCTCTTTACAGAGTCTATCGTTGCAATGTCTTCAGGGTCTTCCATTACGATTGTTACAGCTTTATCAGACTTCTTCACTGCAAGTACTGAATTTGACCTCGCAAAATCTTCTGGAATTAACCTTACAGCATCCTGATCTGCTTCCAATAAAAGAAAATTATCTGCCTTGCGGTAACCCATCTGCATTGAAAACGCGGTTATAAAATCATCTTCATCAATGACCTCCATTGAGATTAGAACTTGACCAAGTTTTTCATTTGTTTTCCTTTGCTCTGCAAGCGCACTATTTAGCTTGCTCTCATCTATCTTTCCAGCATGGACCAGAATCTCACCAATCTTCTGAAACTGTGGATTAAATTCACTAGCCATTATGGACAGTCCGTGGTTTGAGTTCTAACTAATTGTATATCTAATGGATCACTAGTTGTAATCTGAGGGATAAGAAGAGTAGAAGATATTGAGGCGGTGAAATCCTCAAAAGTACATAAACCTGTCTCCTCGTCCGTTGCCTGCCAAATACAAAGTTCACGGTTAAACACGGCCGTAATTCTAGCATAGCCGTCTTTGTCTGTTAAAACAACAGGATCACAGCCTATCATACTATAACCATCCCATTGTTTATTTCCCTCACCTTCATCATTGGTACCATCTTCTCCATCTTGACCAAAATCTTCAAACGGCTCACAAGCTTCCCAAGCATCAGGAACGCCATCACCATCAGTATCAAAACCATCATGCTTATTATTCCCTTCACCCATATCATTAGTACCAGCTATTCTATCTAATCCATAATCTCTCCAAGTAAAACAATTATCTAGAAGGTCACCAGCAGTCCCTCCATCACCAAAATCACTATTATTTGCTATACTGTCCATTCCAAAATTTGAATAATTTTCATAACCAACCTCTAGCCACTCTGCAACCCCTGTTCCTACAAATGAGATTGGTGCATCTACCACAGGGTTGCCATAAAAATCTATTAGTATTGCAGTTATTGTTATTTCAGCCGTTAAAGATGGCGGTATTGAAAAATCATGATAAGTCGCATTCGCAGTAAGCGTAAGCTGACCTGGGAGAAAAAACATTGCCGCATCACCGACATCCTCATTGATTAATGCAGATATTGAATCAGCCTCTGTACCTTCATCAGGACCATCTGCGCCAAATGTAGTAGCCCTCACTCTACCAAAATCTCCTATCGCATCAGTAGAATAAACTATTGTACTATAAGCAACTCCGGCATTTTGATCACCATCTAAATTTTCATTTGCAGTAAAACTAATACCTTCTACAAACGCATCAATTAATGTGTCTGGCGGAATTGGATCAATGGTCCAATAAACATATGTAGAATCTTCAACTGGGTTATACCATTTGTCATAAACAATTGCGGCGCACTGGGTCTTATAAAACCCACCACCTATCGGCTCAGTAGAATTCGGGTCATACTCTGGCTCAATATGATATGGAGCCCCAGATGCAATGATAACTGGAACTGCATTCGCATTGATCTCATAGTCGCCATCTTGATCGCAGTCGACACCTACTTCTATTCTAACAGTCCCAGGAACTGTTCCACTATTTACGGATACTGTCGCTATACCATTTACAGTATAGACACTGGTATCTGTAACACCAGGCTCTTCTAAATAAGTACCTTCCAATATTGGATTAAGGACGAAACGAACTAACCTTGGCTCAGCGATTAAATTTTCATTATCGTCAAATAATTTTGCTTTGATAGAAGTTGACTCAATCCCACCTCCATCTCTAACAACAATGTTATCTGGTACTGAAGATGGTATTTCAACATACGTACACTCTTGCACAAGCCCTACTTCAGAAACAATTGAGATTGTAGATGTATCAGATACCGTAGCACTAATAGATGGATGATTAAATATAGCTCTTATTGATGCTATACCGATATTTTCTTCTTCGCCATTATCATGAAAACTAAATGTGATCTCGCCATTATTATCAGTAGTATCAGAGTCTACAACACTATCGTCAATTTTAATATATCCCTTATCGCCTGCATCAATCTGTACAATAACATTTCTAACTGGTGTCCCATTTTTATTCAAAAGTCTACATGTAATATTTGATGATGAGTTTGTCGCTAACGTAATCTCTTCAGGACTTGGATCAGTCATGGAAAAAGAATAAGGCCAAATATCATCCTTGGATCCATAAACATCAAAACGCGTTGATGCTTCTAAATTTTCACCATAGCTAGCAACTACCTCAACATTTTCATATTTTGGCGTCGTAGGATCATCTACAGCTCCAGTACCACTATTTGCAGAATAAGTCACAAAAGCTCTTCCGTCAGAATCTGTAGGAACAATACTAACATCAAAACTTCCATAAGACTTGGGGGACGCTCCATCCAAAACATTTGCGCTAAATGAGACAATTCCATTTTTTACTGGTTGTCCATCTTCATCTCTAAGCTCTACAATGATATATACCCCAGCATATGCAACAACAGCCTCTCCAACTGTTGCACCACTTGCTACCGGTTGAGACTTAATAAATGTTAAGGTCAAACCCTCTTCTGAGACTGTGCTGCTCGCTTTTCGATCATCACAGCTCAAACCAGAGAAAACCAAAACAAATAAAGAATACGCTACAACTAATTTCAATATTTTATTTTTCATATCAGGCTCCTTATTCTTGGTCTGATTCAATTTGTTCAGGCAATGCAGAATTATCATTCCATATGCCTTTATACGTTGATTTGTTACCAGGCTCATTTGAATTCTCTTGACTACCATCGCTTCCATCCTCACTTGCTCCAAGTAATTTTTCCTCAAATGACCTCATTCTATTTGTCTTCATTATACCTGTATAATTATCCACAACAATTCTCGGTGTGATTTGAATGATAAGATCTGTTTTTCGTTCAACTAAATTCTTACTCACAAATAATTTGCTACCAATCCAAGGGAGTTTATGTAAAAATGGAACTTTATATAGGGTCTGCTTTCTATCATTACTAAGTAAACCACCGATAATAATGCTTTCACCATCTTTAACTCGTATTGTTGTAGATGACTTTCTACTTTTTACACGAGGAATATTATTATCGGGGCCAATAAACTCAAAGATAGTAGACACCTCTGGCTCAACTTTTACAGTAATAAAACCGTCTGTATTAACCGTTGGGTTTATATCCAATTTTATACCAACTTCTTCTCTCTGAACTTGCACCTGTCCACCAACGCCACCAGAGCTAAGAATGTAAGGCACAATGTCCACTAACTTTATTGAAGCTTCTCTTCCATTTAAGGTTGTTAATCGAGAATCAGCTAGAACCTCTGCCTGGTTCGCTTTCATTAGCATATCTAGAGTAATGTCAAAAGCTGTCATCTGCCGACTAAAGTATCTGGGTATTATTTGACTACCTTCAGTAAGGTCCGTTTTTAATTGATCAAAGGGCATTGTTGTTGGCATTTGACCAAGAGTTTGATCATCTGGAACAATAGACCCTCCAGTAGCTTCATCAAGCGCATTCTCAGCTAGTACTGTTGTAAATTTAGAAAGTCTGGACCAGTCAATTCCAAGTTGCTCTTCTGAATCAGCTGCTACCTCAATCAATCTAGTCTCAAGCATAATCTGAATGGCAGGTATATCTATTTGCCTAACAACATTTTGTATTTCAGCAATTTTTTTAGGCGAGGCATTGACCAATAATTTATTGCCTGAGATATCAACCTGAATCTGATCTGAAATGTCTTGCAACATCATTTTGACCTCTTCAGCTGAAGCATATTTTAATTCAATCACAAAAGAAGAAACACCAACCTCTTCCTTTAATTTTTTTGGATCAGCAATTAAGAACGAATTACCTACAACTTCATAGCTCAATCCAACTGCGCGTACTACAAGATTTATAGCTTGTTCTATTGGAACATCATCCAAATGAATTGATATTTTTTCCTGCCTATTTACATTTGGGTCTGTTACAATATTATAACCACTCTCTTTTGCTAATATTGCTAAAATACTAGGCAAATGAGCATCCTCTGCATGCACAGTGACAAGATTCAGCTCTTCTTTACTCTCTTTTTTATTTATACCTATTGATGAACCATCAGAGCTTTGCCCGTAAACAATAACAAACACTGGCATCAGCAGTATAACTAATTTTCTTAAGGACTGCATATTAATAATTCCCTTTCATTAAATCTTACCTCGTTTAAAATCTTCAATACTTATCTCTAAAGGATTCTGTCTATCAGTGCCCGGAGCGGGATATGACAAAATCTTATTTTCACGCTTCATAACAACTTGTTTTTGATCGATATGAACTACCTCGCCAATACTCGAAATAGACTGACCAGAAGAGACAGTATATATTTTACCTCTATAGTTTAATTGAGCCTGAAATCTTTTTTGACTTTGATAAATCATTGAAACCCGAAGTGCACTTCGACTTCTTCTACTGCTCGGTCCGCTACCATCTGCTAGTGTTAGAACATTGGTTAGCCTCATGGGCTGCTTTTCCAGCGCAAACTGATAAAGGCCTCTCTGCTGCAAACGCTCCTCTAAGTATTCAATTACATTTTCAAGTTCTTTATCTGTTCCAAATGTTCTAGATGACTTTGCAATGATTTTTCTGTATTTTTTATTTTTCGGATAGAGACTAAATCCTCCAGAGACTATTGATAACAATGAAAATGTTATCAGCAATTTCCATATTGTAAGAGAACGATCGCTCATAACTGACTCCTGGCTCTAGATTTGACGAGTGTAATTGTTGCTAGATTGAGCTCAAATACTTGATCAAGGAGGTCATCCTCTGTAATATTCGTCTTTACTCTTTCTACACCATTTTTCACTTCGTACTCATTAACAGTAATTAATCTAGGAGAACGTTCTATTTCAGCTAAGAACTTCCCGAATACATCATAAGAGCATTCTATCGTAATGACATATGGGGATTTATAATAATCTCCCTTACTCTCTCGATCTTTAGGTTTTATACCTAATAATTGAATATCTAAATCATCTAAAATATCTGTAAGACTATTCAGAAAAGGAAGACTAGCATCTTCTGCAAGAGAGTCTTGCTGTGAAAGTGCTAAGTTTTCTTGAAACAACGTATATACCCTATCAAGCTTGCTTGCTAGAATTTGAGCACTTATTAAGTTTTCATTTAACTCTGTCTCTTCTTGTTCAAGCATCTTTATTTTAAATGGCTTATCACCAATGAAAAATGAAGAACTTAACCAGTAAGATATTGTAAGAAGGACAAGAACACCAAATAGTATTATATTTCTTTTTTCTGCCATTTTTTTCTAAGAATAAATTTTATTCCCACCTTTTTTAATCGTTGCCTTAATCTCAAAACGTATAATATTCTGACCTCGAATATTTACTTTTTGAACACCATCAAACTTTATGCGAGTAAAATTTTGCGAAAATTCTTTATTATCTCTCAATGTCTGTACATATTCGTCAATGATCTCAAAATCTTTTCTATCTTCGAATGTAAGAGCGATTCCCTTAATTGTAAGCTTATCCCTTTTAAATTTCATTCCAGTGATTGCCATATCATCTGGCGTCATCTGTCCTAAAAGCTCCATATTCCTAGCCCAAAGAAATCTATCTTGCTCCAAATCTGCAAAAGACATAATATCATTTTTCGAAAGATTCTTTCCTCTGGACTGAAGTTGCCTAATCTCATTTTTCAACTCTTGTATTTGACTGTTTTTCTTACTGATAACACTATTATAACCAAAACCTATGATCCAAACTCGAAAATTGATTACAAATAATGAAAAAACTAAAATGCCAAACATCACCCATCTAGTACGTTCGAGCATCCTCTCCTTTACAATCTCAGAACTTTCAGCCTTATTTAAATTAATTTTTATATATGTTTTCATTTTTCCATACCCGCTCTAAGACATAGACCCATAGCTAATACATATTGACTCGGGTTTTCAACGCTCAAACTGTCAGCTCCTTCAATACCATCAAAAGGATTTAAAATATCTGAATCAATATTAAGCTTCGAACTAATTAAATCCGTAAGACCCGGTGTATCAGCAGCACCCCCAGTTAATAATATTTTTAGAAAAAAACTTTGCCCAGTTTGTTTTGCATAAAACCGAAGACTTCTGCGTATATCCTCAATAAGGTTATCAAAAACAGATCTCTCTGCTACACTAAGACCAGATTGATCATCACTAGAATCATTCTTTAATACAGAGGAAACGCCCTCTCTATAAAGTAAGTCTTGCGCCTCAGTATAGCTCAATTCTTTTTTATCTACGATTTCTTTCACAAAATGATGACCCCCTACTGGTAAATCTCTAGTGAAATATTGCTGCCCGCTTCCCCATACCACAAGGCTAGATGATAACGCACCAATATCCAATAAAACCGCAAGCCCATCATTTGGCATATCTTTTAAATAGGTAAATGCATTTGTGACTGCTATAGGGTCTACATCAATAACGCCTGGTTTTAAACCACACTCTTTAAGCAAGTCCATGTGCGTATTAAGAACTCCTTTTGTGCATGCAACGAGGCCAACATCCACCTTATCAACCTCTTTATCATTTGAGCCAAGAATTTGGTAATCAATCACCGCGTCTGTGCCATCCATCGGAATATGCTTACGAGCCTCAAAGGTCATCGCAGATTCAAGTTCATCCGTTGGCATTTCCATAGTTGTAATCTGTTTAACACTCGCCGCCGCACCACTAATACCCGTGGCCAGCGTCTTAACTTTTTTTGGGTTTAGACCCTGCTGACGCAATAATTCTTTTATAGCCATAACCCAATGATGTGTATCTATCTTATCAGGATCAAATGCCTGATTTGGCTCTGGCACCAATCTATGACCGGCATCTAGAAGCTTATAACCATCTTTGGTTTTATTCATAGCAACCATTTTTATATACTGTCTTCCAATATCTAAACCTAAAAACATTATGCTCTTTCCTTTTTTATATTATGAATCATTATCTAATTCACCGTATGATGCCATTTTTAATATAACATTATTATTTACATCTACCTGATCAGGGTAGTAAGGAGGTGGATGCAATCTAAGATTCCAATCATAATGATAATTTTTATCGTATCCTGCTCCGGGTGAAGCATTATAAGGCCCAGGGTAATTCCTTAGCATATATCCACGTTTTTGTTGTACAATAGAACCCCATAAATGAACAATCCCTCTTTTATCATTTGTATTGGTATAAAGACCATTAACATCTTGAGATCGATAATAATTCCTGTGACCACCCCTTCCATCTGCAATATATCCATAAGATAGATTATCGTTCCAATCATGATAACCAGTTAATGTATTCTGCCAATAATGAGATATAAAACCTCCATACATAGCCATGATTGCAGCATTGATCTTTATATCAGAACCATATAGCTGACCTCTTGCTCCATTAGGCCTAGTATTAGCAACAATAACATTCCCCCCAGCAATAAGACCAAGAACATTACCAGTTCCACCGTCATCTGGATGTACTATGGCTCCATTTGGATATGAATCAGCATAAACTATATCATCAATTAACCAAATATTACCCCAAACTCTATCAACAATACTCATATTATCATGTCTGCGATATTCGGTGTAATCATCAGTAACCACGGTGTATTGCCCGCCTACTTGCCCCCTAACTAAGACCTGACCACCTTTTACATAGATAACCGTCGGCCCAGAATATGGATAGAATAACTTTTGCATGTATACATAATCACTATTATATATCTCATCGGGGCATGAAAAAATATCGCAATTTTGCCCAGCTAAACCAGCGGCGTTCCAATAATCAAAGTCAAAATGATGTCTTCCTCCAACAGGGCAATATTCAGAACCATCATCATTATGATCGTGATAATAATGAAAATTATTCCACTCTACATCTTCTGCTAAACCGGTTGAAGCACTCGTATTAACCAAGGTAACCTGTTCATTATCAGCAAAACCTTCTCCAGAACTAGAAGTAAAAGATATTGAAGTAGGATCTATCTGTATCAAAATCCTATCGTCTCCAATGGGTAAGGGTTCGTTTGTAGTTGCAAATGCAACCGATTTAGAACCTCCTGAATTCGCTACGCGAAGAACATCCCCAGAATTAATAGAACCGATAACAGTAGATTGTATATTCGCCCCAGTAACATCAAACGCACTTAAAATCATAAAAGTGCCATCATAACCAACACCTGGTATAAATAAATTATCAGGTCCAAAATGTAAGCCAGACGTAGAAACATTAAGAGCTGCATTCACTGCATCCCATTTATAATCAAACTCATTTGGAGGCCCACCTATAGGAGGAATATTATACCACCACTGAGATGCCCAAAAACCACTCTCTGTAAAATTAAGCTCCGTCATTACAAGAGTATCTTTTTTACCACTTCTAAATATCATATCACCTGCATCAAATACATAGTCTGCATTAGCACGAACAAGCTGCGCCGAGTTCTCTGGTGGGAATGTAATTGTCGCTATCGTATCTAAAATATTAACAGTTTCACCATCTATATTTTGCTCAAAAACACCCTCGTCGCATGCACCCCAACTCCCGATACCACCGCCATCACTAACAGCTTCATTGGTAATAGTGACTGAGCCTGAAAACTCTGGACATCCATAACTACTAAATACCATATCTCCATTCGTATGAACTCGCCCTTCTAATTGGTCATTAGTACCAAAATTTACTGTACCAGTGTTACCCGGACCGATAGGCTTTTCTTCATTGGTGAAATACATAAAATCTTCAAACCCTTGGGCCTGCATTGTCATAAAAACAGTCCGTTCTATAGGATCTACTCTATCACCAAAACTCGTTGTTGGCGTAGCCTCCCCAGTAGAGTAAACATAATAAATCTTCCTTGTAGAGTTTTGCTCTAGCTCTGTATGGCAATAAATATTCTTGTACTTTCCTATCGGTTTGCCATTTTCATTATTTCCATAATCTTTCCCACTTGGATAAAGCAAAGTATCCTCCGTTACCAATTGCGGTAAAATAACCACACCAACCTCATTCAATCCTGCCTCCGCAGCATACAAAGCCCTGTGTTC
Organism: bacterium TMED217; assembly: GCA_002169695.1. Taxonomy (GTDB): domain Bacteria; phylum Fidelibacterota; class Marinisomatia; order Marinisomatales; family UBA1611; genus TMED80. Next base: position 13,572 of record NHJO01000022.1, on the reverse strand, counting down.
AGCATATCTATATTCTTCTAAAACAGATTGATTAAACGAATTTTTTAAGTAAGCAACTGTAAACACCATACTAACAAGAGTAAACAGCATTGCTAGCGGAGCCGCGCTTCCTGAATTATGATATCGCAGATTGATCATTTGTAAGTTTCTTCATTATATAAGAGTGACTCATAAAAACGCCCCTGTGGAAGTAATGGTCTTCTGTTGTATTCTGACCATTAATGAAAACGTCTTGGTCCAATGCAATAGTAAGTTCTAAATGTAAATAAGATTGCTTAAAGACAGTAAGACCAGGCTTAGAGCTAGGTTCGGTCGTAACCACAAAATCTTTTACCCAAACATTTCTCTGTCCATCATCTCTATAGGCGCCAAAATTTGGAAGCTTTAGAGTGCCGTCAATAGGGTTATTATAGTTAAACTGTACCCCATTTGTCTGATGACAAGATATAACCATCGATGGAGTAAGGTCACTATAAAATTGAAATAGTTTTATTCTAGAAAATCCATTTAATCCATCTATCTCAACTCTTTGAGCTACATTAAGCTCTCTCACAACCTCTCTCATTATACTATTACCATATTGCCTAAGGTCCTGCCGCACTGTATCCGTCTGATAATGTAATAATACTCCCCTCGTACCCATTGTCATCCCAAGTCCAATAATTCCAGTTACTACAATTACTGCAGACATTTCTAATAATGTCATTCCTTTTGAGCTTTTAAACAAAAATTTCATTCCAAATCAAAGATTGCCATCACGGTAGAGAGTCTTCTCTCTTTTTCAACCTTATCACTCCATCTATTCCCAGGTGTTTGAAGATAATCTTTCCATTTTATCCAGCACTCTAACCTATAACGTCTAAAATCAGTTGGTCCATGCTCAGTATAGTCATCCAACTTATCAATGTCATAATAAAGAGTAGCTTTCAGTTTGTAACTTGACTGTGAATTGCCATATAAATATATCTGATCTCCCGAAATATCGCCACTCCACTCGGATGAAGACATTACCCCATCCGCAATACGACCTTTCCAATATTCCATATAATTTAAAAGCTCTTCAGTTGCTCGCTCTTTAACCTCCAAAGCATGCAACTCTCCTCTAGCATGAACAGCGCCCATCAATATGCCTAAAGCTGCTATAGATATAATAACAACAGCGGTCATAACCTCAATAAAGCCAATGCCACTACTCGTTTTTCTTAATAACTTATTCACTATAATACGTTTTGCTTGAACAGTTTAGGATTATCAGCTATTTCCATTGCAATTTTTCTTTCAATCTTTCCCTGTGTAACCAAGCGCTGTAGGTCTTGATCAAGCGTTTGCATTCCTTCAACACCGCCTGATTGTATTACTGATGTAATTTGAAATATTCTATCTTCTCTAATAAGATTTCTAATAGCAGTTGTAGATATCATTACCTCACATGCAGGGACACGACCTTTACCATCTTTTGTTGGAAGAAGTTTTTGTGCAATCACAGCTTCTAAGCTCTCTGAAAGCATGGAACGAATTTGATCTTTCTGCCCAGTTGGATAAATATCAATAATTCTATCGATAGCTTTCACAGCACTGGATGTATGTAATGTAGACAAGACAAGATGCCCAGTCTCCGCTGCTGTCAAAGCCAGAGATATTGTTTCTAGATCTCTCATCTCCCCAACAAGAATAACGTCGGGGTCTTCTCTTAAAGCAGATTTAAGCGCATTCGCAAAACTATGTGTGCTTGCCCCCAACTCACGCTGATTAATCAAACTTTCTTTTGTATGGTGGTAGTATTCGACTGGATCTTCAATCGTAATAATATGACATGCTTTTTCTCTATTAATATGATCTACCATTGCCGCAAGGGTTGTGCTTTTTCCTGAGCCAGTAGGCCCGGTTAAAAGAACCAGCCCACGATCTATCATTGCCAAGTCTTGCATAAATGGCGGTATGCCCAGCTCATCACAGCTTTTAATCGTATCTGGAATAGTTCTAAATACACCCGCCAAGCCATTAATTTGATTAAAAAAATTAACACGGAAACGACCTTTGCCTTCGAGCTTTGCAGAAAAGTCAATTTCTTTTTTATCTTTGAATAATTTTAATTGATTTTCATTCATCACCTCCGGAAGCATTTTCTCGATTTCCGATTGCTTAAGGACATCAACATTTAATGGCTTCATCGTGCCGTTAATACGAACCATTGGAACAGATCCAACGCTTAGATGCAGGTCAGACGCTCCGCTATCAATACTATAAGATAAAAGCTCGTTTAGATCCATAAACTACTGACTCTCATCTGGAGAGCCATACCCTTGAAATTTTCCTGTTAGCGCATCAAAAGAAACGACCTTGCCCGCGCCACCTTGCATTTCTTCAGTACTTGTTGCACTAAGTCGATCAGGTAATTGAAGCTCAAAAGTCCATTTTAATTTAGTTGAACGATCTAGATCAAGCTGACCAGCTCTTTCTAGCTGCTCGACATCACCAGGCCACTCGCCTTTCGTTTGATAATACATTTTAGCTGCATTATGAACATTCGACATCACTGTCCGCGCTTCTGAGGCGTAAGAGCTTTGCACATAATCAAGGTAAATGGGCAATGCAATTGCCGCAAGAATCGCGACAATAACAACAACAACCATAATCTCAATCATTGTAAAACCAGATTGTTTTTTCTTTAAAGCTTTCATTTTCATCTCCTTAAGTTCAATATTATTAATATTTTACATTTAATACTGTAAGTAAAAATTATAAAATTTGGAAATTATGTAAAATTTCTTCGCCCAATATTAGAACGCACAACCGAGGAAGTACACTCACAATTATTAAAAAATTATTTAATCAATAAGGCTTTATAGTATTTATTATAATTATTACTACTAAAATGGATTAAATAGACTCCAGATGAAGCAGAGGTACCGCTGTCTGCTAGTCCGTCCCATTTAATATGATGATAGCCGCCCGCAATCCTTTTTTCATTAATTAAACTTCTAACCAATCTCCCTAAAACATCTACCACTCTTATGCTAACATATGTTTCTTCGGGCAATTCAAATTTGATATTCGTCACAGGATTAAAAGGATTGGGATAATTAGGCAACATTTTAATTTTAGATGGTAACAGAGGTAAATCATCAGCATTCAGAATTCCAGCGACTGTATAAACTACCCCATTGAAATCTAATTCCTCTACTTGTCCTAGTGTGTCAACGCCATCTCTTTCACTATAAAAATCTACAACACTTAGAGTGTAATCGTTCCACTCTGCAGGAAATAATATTGCATATTCATCATATTCACCTGCATAAGAAGCCCTATCGATTCCTTCATTTCCAAAAAAATAATCATTATTGCCTCCTCCAATAAAATTATTTGCGCCTTGATTGCCCCAGACAATATTATCATACTGATTGCCAATAATAGACACATCATTATCTCCATGAATAAACAAATTCCTAAGATACCTAGATCGGTAAGTATAATCTAATCCAGGAACATAACTAAGGCTAAATTCTCCTTCAAATTCCATTGGCAATTCTGCGGTATAACGCCAAGCCTCTCCAAAAAATTCTTTGATTATACTATAGGCCTGAGGATCACCAGATTCCATTTCTTCTCTATTTATATATCTATACTCATGTCCACCTGCCCACTGATCACCCTCAGGATCATGTGCCCAAAGTCCAAAATATGACTCTAACGCCATTGCCAAATACTCCTCATCATAGTCTTCTTCAGGTAAGTCTGATAGTGGCATATAATTATTATTACTAATAGAATTATTCATGGCCTGAATAATGGCATTCTGCATTGAAGGAAGTGCATTCTGAATACCAAAGCCATGAACAAAATGCAAGATTTCCTCATACGAGGCATCACGCATTGAGCTATTCATATACTGTTCAGATCCCTCAGGGAATATCTCAGTCGCTAGAAGATCTTGTCCTTTCGCACCTGCATCAAACAATGCTTCAAGAGCTGGATTATCATACTCGCTCTCATTATTTAGTAATAATAATATTGCATTACTCAAAGCAAGAGCATTAGCAACAGGGTCTTTGTTATTTCCCCAGGTAGTTTCTGGTACATTAGTGAGATAATCATTTAAGATTCTTCTAACATGCAAAAATTGTCTATCAGTAATATCACTTTGGGCTAAAATCGGTATCGTTTCACCATTAGGTGCTAATAGATGAGTATATCGCTCCGCAATAGAGGCAAATAATGGATCAATATTTTCTGGTAGACTAACAATACCATTTTCAGAACTACTAATATCAATAAAAGGTAAAGCTACTGAATTACTCTCTCCTGAGATTGTTAACGAGACTGGTATGGATCGTGAATCTGTTTGATCTGAAACCACAGTTAATACACTGTTATAAGCTCCAGTAGACATACCGTTTGTATTGACCATCAAACTAATATCAAAAGACTGACCACCTGGAAGAAGACCGCTCATTTCTCCAGTTTGAGTACCAACAGTTAACCAGTCAGATTCTAATGCTTTAGAAATAAATATACTTTGTTCGCTTTGTATAAAATTCTGATTATAAGAAATCATTGTTCCAATACTCCCCGAACTATTTTGAAGTCCAACAGTAACTGAGTTTGCATTTCCAATAATTTCTCTGTAGTTCATTTCAATATTCCCATCTCTATATATAACCACTTGAAAATCAAATTCACCAGCAGTAGCATTCCCCTGCCATGTCACAACATTATCATACCAAACCACAAAATATTCGCCACTAGGATGCCTATAATAGTAAACGCTACCTGATGCAGAGTTGTTTCCATTATTGTTCTGAGGATTTAAATCATCCCACATTGGAAAAATAGCTGGGCGAGGCGCATCATTGCTTGGTATTTCTGAATTATTCCACGCAGAATTATCATCACCAAAACCTATCCAACCATTGGGATTAATGACACACTGAGAGAATTGATCATTATAAAATGGAAAATCAAACCCAATATTTACTGGAGAAAATGCGTCATCATTTGTTGGGAATTGTACTTGAGTACTTATGCCTTCAATTTCGATCCAATTATAACTAAGGGCTGGATTTGAGAAAGAATTAGACCAAAAATATCCGCCACCATCTGGACCTCCACTTGGATTTTCAAATGGCAAACTAGCAGAAACAAGATCAAACATCAACAATGTAGCTTCATCACCGCCATTAGACAGCGATATATTCTGCACACTAAACTCATCGGGAGCGAGAGTAAATGAAACTGATTCAGGGTCAATATCTATAGATGGAGAACCCATCGACACAGTAAATGAAATAGTCTCTCCCGCCTCACCAACATTTAGAATACTGAGACCACCTGGAGCACCATTGCCATTATTATAAAGATATGGTTGAGGATTTGTAAAATCATTTATCTCTGTATGAGACCATATTGCGTTATACGGTGCCGTACTAAAACTGCCATTTGATGTCAATGTGCCATTTGGTCTATATAAGTAAACCTCATCAGGTGGACCCTGAGCATTTCCATTACCCGCTTCCGTATTTATTCTGTATACAAGTAAACCATCTCTTGATCCAGGTGTATTAGAGTCATATGTCCCTTCTTTGACTCGATATTCGACAACATAATACTCCGTATCACTATTAGGGGATGCTATCTTATAGGCCGCATTCTCCTGCTGTTGCAATGGATTTAACGTATATACACCAGTCGTGGTTATCTCAGGAATTTCTGGCAACCAATCACCATATTTCCATTTCATGTAAGCACCCATATACTGCGGTGGATTTGAAGTGCTTTCCATTAGATCCCAACCACCAACAGCATCTGGCGCACCACCACCATCATAATGATATAGATCTGGTGCACCTAGAACATGGAAAAACTCATGACATAATACGCCAGCTGTAAAATAAGAACTTTCAGTCAACTCAAATGAATAGTCATATACCCTAGCTCCATTGATATATACATCCTGACTATATAACGCCCATCTATGTGGCCACAATAGCTCTGCCCATCCATCGACATTCCCATAAACACTAAAGGAAACAGCATCAACATTACCATCATTATCTAAATCTATATTTAGATTAATTGGAACACTATTTTGAATAGCTATACATGCATTTGCTAGCAATGTATGCTCTCTCTGCGTTCTCTCATCTTCTGACTCATAGCCTTCAGTGTTTGAATCAGAGTATGGGCTATAGTACCCCCTATTATGCTCATCAACATATGAAGTATTTGAACCTAGTATACTTGGCGGGTAGTGATATGTGTCTACTGTTAGAGCACCATAGGATACCTCATAGAAGTAATCTCTGATAGATGGTTCTTCCATAGAATTAAAAGGGATGTCATAGTATTCACGACTATTTGGAAAAGGAGGATCATCTGCAAATCGAATAAATATGTTTAACTGTATGAGATTACCCGATGTAGGTGCATCTCGACCATGCCTATGAGACATATGCTGCTCATAGTATTCTTTTTTGGTTTCATAAACACTTTTATTTACCATCAGCCCTGATACTAATCCTTCACGAACTGGATCTGCGATACCAACTTTATGAATAGAGGGTCTTAATTTATCGCCAAATTTTTCAGCATAGTAAAAGTCACCATCAAACGAATTAAGAATAATTGTATAATTATTTTTGTCATGAAGTCTATGCGCATATTGATCACCGGTAGCAAAACAATGAATTACCTGCCCATTCGACTGGGTTATTGTTTGGGGTATATTTTCAAGCCAATGTGCTTTAATTGGAACAGAAAACAATAATAAAAATAATATCTTTTTCATAAATAGCTTCTAATTTAGCAATTAGTATGTAAAAAAAATGCTATTTAAGTAAAATCATTTTATTTATCGATATAATATTATTTTGTTGATATAATTTATAAAAATATAAACCAGCACTAACACTCATCTTATTATTATTAGTGCCATCCCATTTGAATAAATGATAACCTGAGTCTAGATAACCATTTTGAATATCTCTTATTAAGCTACCATTCGAATTATAGATACTAATACGAGTCTGCCCATTATTGGCCAGTCTAACCGGTATAGATGTTGTGGGATTAAAAGGATTCGGGTAATTTGGCCCAAGCCTTGTCGATTGAGGTACAATATCTCCAGCGCCTGATAAAGAAGTCAGACTAATATCAAGACTATGTATAGTTAAACCATCCTCAGATATATACTCTAACGATATACGAATTCCATCATGCTCTATAATATTGTAAACTAATTCGTTTGTACCAAGAATACCAAGGGGAGTTATAAACCTTCTACCAAAAGAAACTTCATTTTCTAGTTTATCATAAGTGAAACAATGTGCAGCCCAATCAAGGTAACCATTAAAAATAAAATGTGAATTAGAGCCATATAAGAGGTTGTCATCAGAGGTAGTATTATGCCTAATAGATATAAACAGATCCCTACTCTGATAATTAGCTGAAGGGCTAGATAATGATTCTACACCTTCCCAATAACCGGCAAAATCATCAAGGCTTGTGGCTCCTAACTGAATTGCTAGTAAAAAAGTACTAATTATATAATACTTGGTTTTTAACATACCCAGTGCCAAATATAGCACTAAAATATGTATAATGAAGAGAAAGTTACAATAGTGCTTAATATCAAATAAATTATCTTAATGATAATTTATTTTGCGAATATCATTTTTTTATTTTGAACGCGGTCATCTGATGTAAACCTATAAAAATATATTCCAGCTGGAACCTGTTGTCCTAATTCGTCATGCCCATTCCATTGAACATTGTATTCGCCGATTGAATGATAATCGCGAACTAAGTCATTTACCCAACTTCCCTTTAATGAATAAACAGATATACTAACCAATCCCGCTTTTCTTATGCTGTACCTAATTGTTGTAACTGGATTAAACGGATTTGGATAATTCTGATAAATACTAAAACTTTCTGGCAATGTTTTTTGATCTATATTTAACTGTTGTTCACAACCACTACTAAAAGCTCCTATGGGGCCAAAAGTATCACTAGCTGATAAACAAGGGGAACCTTCTTGAAGAGCAAAATTATTTTCAACCAAATTACAAAACAGTGGATCAGTTTGTATATTACCCTCACCCCATTCTAAAATAATACTTGAATTTGTTGTGAGAGGACCCTGACCTCCATCAATACTCGTATATCCCAAACTAATCATGCTTGCCTGGCTAGTAGAAGCAGCAAATACAGCATTATCGCCATTGTCCCATATTATAGAATTACCAATTGAAACTACTGTCTCTCGCAGGCTTAACGCTGAACCATAGTTAGCAGTATTACCTGCGATAGTACACCTATCAATGTCTAAGATACCATTATAGCTAACGATTGCACCACCGTAATCAAGACCTATATTACTTGTGATGGCCACTTCTTTTACAATAATATTATTCCCACTTTGGTAGATTGCACCACCCTCTATATAAGCCTGATTAAACCTTAAATTTGTTTTTTCAATATCAAAGTTTGAGTTTTCTGAATATAATCCTGCGCCCCAGTATGCTAAATTAGAATCAATAGACGTATTTACAAGCTTAACTGTAGAGCCAGTCGCATAAAGCCCACCACCAAAATTTGAACCATTATTAATGATTTTAACATAATCAAGTTCAACATCAGATTGATTAATATATATACCTCCACCAACCTCAGCAGTATTATATTCAACAATAATACCGGTTAATTTTGGAGTAGAATTTTCGATATAGATTCCACCTCCTATTTGGCTCTGACCACCTCTGAAGGTAATTCCCCTGATCTCTAAATTGGCAGCATCTAAACCTATAAGTTCCAAACAAGATCCACCTAAAGCACTGGGGGAAATAATCGTCTGATTTACTATTGCCTCATCAAACAGCTCATACGCCCTAGATTCAAGTACAATATCTTTTGAATTAAAATCTACAGATTCAATATAAACACCTGGGGTCAGTCTAATCGTATCACCATTTGTACAAGCATCTACAGCCCGCTGGATTGTTAAAAATGGAGTTTCGATAGACCCGTCACTAGAGTTATTCCCAAGTTCGCCTACATACCAAATCGGACCCGTATTAATAGGCCCACACCCTACTCCTATATAGCCAATGATACCACCATCTTCAGCTGCAGTAATGCATGGAGAGTTTTCTCGAAGACTAAAATTTCCAGATTCACCATTGCAGAAATATGGATCACCTTGGAGCATACCAAGCCCCCAAGTCAAATCCCCATTGTTGTTTGTATCTATTCCATTCTGCCCATTTTCTACAAGACTATAACTAATATTCAACGAAACTTCATCACCGCTATCTCGAAAATAAATTTGAGAATTTCCATTTTCCCAAAAAATACTATTTGTTACAGATAAGAAAGAATTATCGCGGAGGTAAACACCTCCACCCTCAAAGCCTGAAGAGTTATATGCAATAGTAGTATTGTTGAATATAGGAGCACAATCATTTCGGATATATACTCCCCCTCCAGCACTGGCAATATTGCCAGACACTAACACATAGTCTAAAGATGGATCAGCATTATTTAAATATAATCCTCCACCAAGGCCTTCCGCAATGTTATTAACCATTGTAACATTATTCATTACAGCATCTGCATCATCTTTTAAAACAATTGCCCCACCAGAGTTTGCAGCAATATTTGAAATAAAATCTACAGATATTAAAAGAGGTGTTGACTCATTTCTTAGATAACAACCTGCACCTAGATCAGCCTCATTTTCAATGAATCTTGTATTGCTAATAGAGAGATTTGAATATCTAGCATAAATACCACCTCCAACATCATCAGTAAAGTTATTTGCGATCAGACAGCCTAAAATTATTGGTGAAGCTTCATAACAAAAGATTCCTCCGCCTCCGCCTTCATTACCAGTGTTATTGGTGACCACAAGATCTTTTAATACGGGGCTAGACCCTTTACAATAAATTCCACCTCCATAAGTATAAAAAGTTCCATTCTCATCAGGATCAGCATCGTTTCCATTTCCATCCTGTATTGTAAAACCTTGTAAGACAGCTGCATTTGTTTCATTATCATCAAACACAACTACAGAACCATTACTATTACCATCTATTATTGTAGTTCCAATAATTAAAGAGTCTTGGTCAATTATGTATGTAGATGTAACAACAATATTTTTACCATTGAAACTAATATTCTCTTGATAAAATCCTGGAGAAACCATAACAGTGTCTTGATCTAATGATGCATTAATGGCAGCTTGGATTGTGCTATATTGACCCGGGACCTGCAAAAGCTCACTAGAACCAATAGAAAGAAATAAAGTAATTGTTATAATTAATCTAATTATCATATATAAAGGCCCTAAACTTAAATAATTTTTTTAACTCTTTGGCAATTGTTCATACAAATATTTTTACTAACTTCCGCATCGACAAATACACTGAATTATGATAATTGCGATACCAAAGGAAACATTAGAAAACGAAACTAGGGTCTCTGCTACCCCTCACTCTGTTACTGAACTTATTAAAGCAGGNTATACTGTCAGATTAGAATCTGNGGCTGGGGACGCATCTTTTTTTTACGATGAAGATTATAAAGAAAAAGGTTCTGAAATCATTGCAGAAAAAAATAAGCTTATNCAAGACGCTAATATTATCTTAAAAGTTACNCCACCAACGATANAAGAAATAAATTTAATGTCGAAAGGTACAGTATGCATATCCTTCTTCCAACCGACTATTGATTTAGAAAAAGTAAATGCTATGGCTAAAAATGAGGTGACAGGCCTCTCAATGCACCTTGTTCCTAGGACAACATTAGCCCAAAAAATGGATGCTTTGTCATCACAGGCAAACATTGCAGGATACAAATCTGTTTTAATGGGTTCTATCCACATGGGTGTTTACATGCCACTACTTATGACAGCAGCTGGGACAATTAGACCGGCAAAAGTTTTGATACTAGGTGCAGGTGTCGCAGGACTGCAAGCAATAGCAACTGCAAAAAGACTAGGTGCGCAAGTAGAAGCATTTGATGTTAGACCTGAGGTAAAAGAACAAGTAGAATCTCTAGGCGCTAAATTTGTCGAAGTAGATTCAGATTCTGATGATGGAGTTGGTGAAGGTGGTTATGCAAAAGAAACTTCAGAAGAATACAAACAAAAGCAACAAGAACTAATACGTAAACACATTTCATTAGCAGACATGGTAATCACCACTGCACTTATACCAGGAAGGAAAGCCCCCATCCTTATTGATAAAGATGTAGTTGAGATTATGAAACCAGGTTCGGTCATAATGGATTTAGCTGCTGAAAATGGTGGCAACTGTGAGCTTACCAAAAAAGACACTATTCTCCACCATAATAATGTTATTATAGATGGAACTTCAAATATCCCTGCGACTATGCCTGTTCATGCTAGCGAACTATATTCAAAAAATATTTCTGCACTTATTTTATACGCTACAAAAGAAGGTTCAATAAATATTGACCTGGAAGATGAAATCATATCCGGATCAACCTTTACTCATAATGGTTCGATAACCCATGAACCGACAAAAAATATCATAGAGGAACAGTAATGGACATTAATATTCTTACCGTATTTATTCTTGCAATATTTGTTGGAATTGAAATTATTACTAAAGTACCTCCGACACTTCACACTCCATTAATGAGTGGGTCAAATGCAATTTCTGGCATTGCTATAGTTGGTGCAATAGTGTCTACAAAGATTGGTGGTCATTACGGTACTTGGCTCGGTCTAGCATCTGTTATTTTTGCTACAGTAAATGTTGTTGGTGGTTTTATGGTTACTGATAGAATGCTAAAAATGTTTAAGAAGAAATAAATCACTATGAACTGGGAAAATATATTTTACGTTCTAGCCTCGGTCTTATTTATATTTGGAATAAAAAGACTTAGCCACCCGAAAACGGCTCGAAGCGGTAATATTATTGCATCGATGGGTATGCTTATTGCGGTTTTAACAACCCTCATCACTGGTGCGAGTCTAAGTTATGAACTTATAGCTATAGGAATGATTGTTGGCGCAATCATTGGAGCATTCTTTGCAATACGAGTTGAAATGACTCAGATGCCTCAGATGGTTGCAATTTTTAATGGTTTTGGAGGAATTGCCTCTGCATTAGTAGCTGCAGCTGAGTTTTTTAATCCAAGTGAGACTCTTGAACTTTTTAGTTTGTCAACCATATCTCTATCAGTTTTCATAGGTACGCTTACATTCACCGGTAGTTTCATAGCCTTTGGTAAACTGCAAGGTTTTATTAGTGGAAAACCAATCGTATTCCCAGGGCAGCAAGTAATAAATTTTTTAATAGCAATTTCTATAATCGTGCTTGCCGTATATATAGTAATAGCTCCGCATAATTTTAATTATTTTTATTTACTTATTACCTTGTCTGCAATTATTGGAATTACTCTTACAATCCCAATTGGTGGCGCAGATATGCCAGTTGTTATTTCACTATTGAATTCTTATTCTGGTATAGCGGCAGCATCTACTGGTTTTGTATTAAATAATAACGCACTAATTATTTCAGGTGCACTCGTAGGCGCTTCAGGACTGATCTTAACAAATATAATGTGCAAAGGCATGAATAGATCTCTTGCTAATGTTATTTTTGGCGCAGTAGGCCTTGAACAAAGTTCTAGCTCAGAAGGAGAACAAAAACAGGTCAATATTAAAAGCTATTCTACTGAGGAAGCTGCAATGATTTTTGATGCAGCTGAAAAAATTATTGTAGTTCCTGGATATGGATTAGCAGTTGCCCAAGCACAACATGCAGTAAGAGAAGTTGCAGATTTTCTTTCTAGTAAAGATAAAAAAGTCTTATACGCTATCCACCCTGTAGCTGGGAGAATGCCTGGACATATGAATGTACTTTTAGCAGAAGCAAATGTGCCTTATGACCAACTAAAAGACCTTGATGAAGTTAATAACGAATTTGAAGATTGCGATGTCGCATTAGTCCTAGGCGCGAATGATGTAGTCAACCCAGCAGCGAGGCATGACTCATCATCTCCTATTTATGGAATGCCAATTCTAGATGTTGATAAATCACAAACGGTTATCATTAATAAGCGCACAATGAATACCGGCTTCGCTGGAGTTCAAAACGAATTATTTGGATATGATAATTCTATTATGGTTTTTGGTGATGCAAAAGACATGCTACAACAGTTACTTAAAGACCTTAAAGATTTATAAATAAATAATTAAAATTTTCTTAATGAGCCTATTACCGTTCAGAAAATTATTCATCTTAACTTGTTTGTTCTTTCTTTATGAACCTTCTTATTCACAAAGATGGATTCCAGAAAATGATTTTAATCATATTAAAACATTTAATAATGTACTTAAAAAAACGGTTTATGAATTATCATTAATTAAGCCAATTAATAAAAACAGCAACGAATATTTTACTAATAAACAATATGATGAAATTGAAAGACTCTACTTCCGCTATACTCTATGTACAAGGTCGCTCCTTGACATTGTGAATGCTTACAAAGATTTTTCTAATCAATCAAAATTCAAAAAAAATAATGCACAAGCATTTATACTCG
>NHJO01000021.1 GCA_002169695.1 bacterium TMED217 | reverse complement strand
TGATTGTTTGTGGAGAGAGAGGGATTCGAACCCTCGAAACGCGTAAACGTTTACACGCTTTCCAAGCGTGCGCCTTCAGCCACTCGGCCACCTCTCCATTAAACATCAACTATTAAACTGAAATAATAAAAAAACCCCAACTTTAGCTGGGGTTTTTTAAAAAAAATAATATATTTCTTTAACTATTCTTCTTCTCCAACTTCATCAGATGTAGATTGACTTTCAGAGACAATAGTTTCTTCTACCACATCTTGATTATCAGTTACTTTTTCTTCTGAAACCTGATTATTCGAATCAAAGTTAGATAAATCAATATCAACTAAATTTTCAGCCTCATTCATTCGCTTAAGTGCAGCATCAAGATTCTCGCCATCTCGAAGTTTTACCATCTGTTCATTAAATCTCCAAAACCCTGTCTTTTCTGATTTTACACTTTTTACATACTTCACCATGACGGCGTTTTCTTCCGGACTTCTACCGCTTGCTTTATCAGCAAAGCTCTTTTGTTTTTTTGCCATTATTAATTATTCCTAAAATTTTACGCTGGCAAATTTAGTTTCTAAAACTAGGAAGTTCAATGAGTTAGAATTATAAACCATTTTTCTTAATTCGCTGCTGTTGTTGCCTTTTTTCTAATTTTGCAGTAGCTAATTTCCGCATATCTACCACACTATCATGTTCATCTACTATTTCTACTCCAAGTAAAGTTTCAATCGCATCTTCTAGTGTAATTAAACCAGTTGTTGTTCCAAATTCATCAGCAACTATAAATATTTGTTGCCTCCTTTTTACAAATTGATCTAATATGGTTGCAACGGACTCTTTGTCACTTACTGTGTGCACTGGTTCCATTAAACTATACATTTGAACATTAAATTGATCCTCCGCCTGCTTGTTAACTAAATCGTAACGATGAACGAAACCAATAATTTGATCAAGTGATTTTTCATATATTGGTATCCTAGAAAAAACCAAAGGCGTATATTTATCAACTACTTCACCAACTGTATCCATTTTTGAGAGTGCAAACATAACTGAACGCGGNGTCATTACTTCTTCTGCTGAAATATTATCTAACTTCATCAAGTTTTCTATAATATCNCCTTCCTGACTATCTATAGCACCTTCATCTTCACTTAATTCTGCCATTGCAATTAATTCTTCTCTAGAAGCTTTAGATTTATCTTTATCATCCTTTTTTAAAAATTTAGATATTTTTTCACCAATANAAACCATCGGNAAAACNANAAATATTANCCCTCTNGTCATNTANGCTGTAAANCCAACTAATGACNTTGTATAATTNGCGCCNAGAGTTTTNGGAATNATTTCAGAAAAGAATAAAATTGANAANGTAAGTACAAATGATGATATAGCAACCCAACTAGATCCTAACACTGAATATGTTTGCGCACCGACTCCAGCTGCACCGACAGTATTTGCTATTGTATTGATTGTTAAAATAGCTGAAAGAGGTCTATTAATATTTTCTTTTAAAGAAGACATTATAATTCCCCTTTTTTTACCATCTTTAACCAGAACTGCAATGTGAGCATGAGAAACACTCAAAAGAACAGATTCTAATAATGAACATAAGAAGGAGACTAGTAAGGCTATGAAAAAGTATACTAACAGAGCTGTCATTGTATATATAAATTAATTGAGTTTATTTAAGAAACAAATTAGGTTAATCACNTAGGTAATATTTTAACTGGTAACCTTAAGAAATCTTCTTTTACCGACCTTTAATATTTTTTCTTGACCAGGTTTCAAAGAATACTGTATATCTTTAACTGATTCTCCATCTATACGAACAGCAGACTGTTTTATCATTCTACGTGCTTCGCTTTTACTTTTTAGCATTCCAGATTCTACTATAATATTTATCAANAGAGTNTCCTTATTTAAATAGTATTCATCAATTTCATCTGGTATCCCTTTTGAAACTGTTATCTTATTAAAGTGATTCTCNGCATCTATCGCTTTTTCTTTATCATAGTATATTGATACTATTTTCCTCGCTAATTCTCTTTTCAATTCCATAGGNTTGATTAATTTTTTTTCTAAATTTTTTGAAATATCTTTTAAATCATTTTCATCAATATCTGCTGCTAATCTATACCANGATATCATTAAATCATCAGGTATAGATAAGGTTTTTCCATACATATCATTTGCAGAATCAGAAATCCCAATATCATTNCCATAAGACTTAGACATTTTTTCCANACCNTCGGTTCCCTCTAATATTGGCATTGTAATTATNCACTGNGGATCTTGACCAATATCTTTTTGAAGATTTCTTCCCATAAGTAAATTAAACTTTTGATCAGTTCCCCCAAGTTCAATATCAGANACAAGTTCTACAGAGTCTTGTGCCTGNGCAAGTGGATATAAAAACTCATGCAATGATATTGGAACTTCTGAAGCATATCTCTTTGTAAAATCATCTCTCTCAAGCATCCTAGCTACAGTGGTAGAACTAGATAATTTAATTACCTGAGAAAAACTCATTTTATTAAGCCACTCTGAATTATAACAAACCTTAAGATTNTTCATATTTAATANAGCNTTTGCCTGATCGAGNTANGTTTTTGCATTATCTCTTGCCTCTTCAATTGTAAGCTGGGGCCTAGTTTTATTTCTGCCTGACGGATCACCAATCATTGCAGTAAAATCNCCAATGACAAGTATTGCTTGATGACCAAGGTCTTGGAAATGTCTCAATTTTCTAAGAACNACACTATGNCCAATATGCAGATCTGGCCTACTTGGATCACAACCAAGTTTCACATTTAAAGGTTCGTTGGTTTTTATAGATCTTTCGAGTTTATTACGAAGTTCTTGCTCTGGAATAATTTCTTCTGTGCCTCTTCTAATCAATTCAATCTGNTTNTCTACTGATAATATTTTCATCTATTTCTTTTCATTTCTCGTTGCATATCTTTTTCAATATCTCGTCGCTTTTTTGTCTCACGTTTATCGTATAATTTTTTCCCTTTTGCCAAACCAACATCTACTTTTAACCAGCCTCGTTTATTAAAATATAACTTCAAAGGTACTGCCGTTAAACCTTTCTCTGCTATTTTTTGACCTATTTTAAGTATTTCATTTTTATGTAATAAAAGACGTCTTTTCCTAACTGGNTCATGNCCAATNAANCCGGTATGACTGTAGGCACTAATATGTGCNCCTATTAACCANGCCTGACCTNTTTTAATAAGTATATAGCTTTCTTTCAAACTTGCATTCCCCTCTCTTAAGCTTTTTACCTCGCTACCTAAGAGCTCTATACCAGCCTCAAAAGTCTCAATGATTTGAAACTCATGGAATGCTTTTCTATTAGTCGAAACCGTGCTTTTTTCCATAAATATCAGCTTGTTAAGATACGCTCCTAGTTATAACTCGTCCAAGTTTATTCATTGATACATAATAACCAAAAGGTTAACATATATAGTTATCATTAATGTATTATAATCAAAATTTATAAACNGCTAAAAATACCAAACCTTTTTTTCAAATTAGCATAGTTATTTAAATCTAATTCTAACGATATTAAATTGAATGATTATTTATCTTTTTTTGTTTAACNTAAATTTTAAATGAAATTATTATTGATCGAACCATACTTCACTGGCTCTCACAAACAATGGGCAGAAGGCTACCAAAGGCATAGTGCTCACGAAATAAAAATATTATCTATGAAAGGGCAATTCTGGAAATGGCGAATGCATGGTGGTGCGGTTACACTTGCTAATCAATTTCTAAAATCAAATTGGAAACCTGACTATATACTAGCAACTGATATGCTTGACCTTACAACTTTTCTTTCTCTAACAAGAAAAATATCTTTCAATATACCTAGCTCCATATATTTTCATGAAAATCAACTATCATACCCATGGAGTCCTCGTGATAGAGATATTAAAAAAAATAGAGATTCCCACTATGGTTTTATTAATTATGCATCAGCTCTTTGTGCAGATAAAGTATTCTTTAATTCCAAATTTCATTTAACCTCATATTTAAACGCATTAGAAAAATTCTTAAATACTTTCCCAGATCAAAGGGAAATTTCGACTGTTGCTACAATCAAGAATAAATCTGAAGTCCTTCAACTTGGTCTTGATTTGAGTTTCTTTGATAAATATCATATTAAAAATAACGAGCAACCAATTATTCTTTGGAATCATCGATGGGAATATGATAAAAACCCTGAAACATTTTTTAAAATTATAAAAAAAATAAAAAATACTGGCTGTGATTTTAAATTAGTAGTTCTTGGAGAAAACTTTAGTCAATCACCTGATATTTTTAACAAAGCAAAAAAACTATTTAAAGAAAATATAATCCACTGGGGTTATGTAAAAAATTTAAATGATTATGCCATGTGGTTATGGAAATCTGACATTATACCTGTAACTTCAAATCAAGAGTTTTTTGGTGCTAGTGTAATGGAAGCAATTTACTGTAATACTTGGCCAATATTACCTAATAGATTGACATACCCTGAGCTGATACCTATTAGTTTGCATCAAAAACATATTTACCAGGATGACGATGACCTATTCAATAAAGTCAAATGGTCTATTCATAATATTGATATTATACGAAAATCAAAAATCAAAAAGATAGCCGCAAAATATAATTGGGATAAAATGGCAAAAATATATGATTCTAAAATAAAAGGGTTATAATATTATTATACTTTCATCATATCTAATACAAGTCTGACTCCCCAACCCGTCGCACTTCCTTTTGGATTAATGCTGCTTGGCTTTGCACCCCAAGCTGTCCCTGCAATGTCAAAGTGTACCCAAGGGATGTTTTCTCCGACAAATTCTTTTAAAAAAGCGCCACCAGCAATTGAGCCTGCCTGCATTGGTGCTCCCATATTTTTTACATCTGCTATTTCACTTTGCACCTGTTTACAATATTCTGGCCATAATGGCAACTCCCAAACTTTTTCTCCTGATGCACTTGAAGAATCTTTAACTTTTTTTATCAATTCGTCATTTGTACCCATTACACCGGTAGCAACATGACCAAGTGAAATCACAACAGCACCTGTTAATGTCGCAAAATCAAGTATATACTCAGGGTCATAATGTTTTGAAGCATAAGAAAGCCCATCTGCTAAAATTACTCTTCCTTCAGCATCGGTGTTGAGCACTTCGATAGTTTTTCCATTATACGCCGTTAAAATATCTCCAGGTTTATATGCTTTTGCTCCATTAAGATTTTCGGTTGATGGGATTATACCTACTACATTTAATTCAGGTTTTAACGCTGCTAACGCATGAAAAACGCCGAGCACAACAGTTGAGCCACACATGTCATATTTCATTTCATCCATTTTAGATGCGGGCTTTATAGATATACCACCTGAATCGAATGTTAAACCTTTACCTACAAGGACTTTCGGCTTTTCATCTCCACCATTATTATATTCCATAATAATAAATTTAGGTGGCTCATCAGTACCTTGAGCAACACCTGCTAAACCGCCCATGCCCATTTCAGTGAATTCTTCTCTATCAAAAACTGTTACTTTCATTGCTTCCGTATTTGAAATTTTCTTGGCAGATTCTGCGAGATGCGTTGGGGTTGCAATATTTCCAGGATTGTTAGATAGATCTCTAGCAAAACAAACAGAAGAGCCTATGGCACACCCTCTATCTATTTCAATTTGATTTGCACCTAATACAGTAACATTACCTGGTTCAAACTTATTTTTATCTTTCGTTTTGTATTTTAAAAATTGATAGCTTCCTAGCACAATCCCCTCACCCATAGCCTGACAACTTTCTATACCAGAACAAAAGCAATCAATAGTTACCGACTTTGCTTTTTTAGATATAGTTGATCTTATTGCAGCACCTGAAGCAAGTCGAACTGTGTTTTCGCTAATATCTTCCTTTTTCCCTAATCCAATTACAGCTATCCTTTGATTATTTATATAAAAATAATTTACCTCACCAATTTTTCCTTTTACATCTCCAACTTCGATAGCACTACTAATTGCTTCTTTAAAATTTAAACCTAATTCAGACCCGCTATTTGTCATTGACTTATCCTTATAAATTCCAATACAGATTAGCTCAGTATTGATATCTTTTATCGATCCATTTGAAACATTAATATTTGAAATATGTGACATAATTAAAGGGTTCCTTTTTATAAATTTTTAAAAAATAATACTAAAAATTACAATCTGTATTTATGCTATCCAAACATACCTTAAACATCTAAAAATTTTATAATTATGCAATGTTAATTGATTAACTAACTTCTACATTAACATTTATGAAAATATTACATATAAAATCAGAAGAACGAAAACCAATCATTATTCTGATGCTTATGTTTTTTTGTATAGTTGGATCAAGCATTACAGCTTCTAGCGCCAGAGACACATTTTTTCTTACACAGTTTGACAAATCTCTTTTACCATTAATGTTTGCTGCAGTAGCTGGAATTATGGTTATTTCAATCATGATATATAACAGGCTAACATCACAATTAGACCTCGTTAAAGTTATTATTTTATCGTCAATGTTTTTTTGCTTGACCTTATTTTTAATCAGATTAAATCTTAATGGTATCGTTATACCAATTTTTTATGCTTGGACTGATGTAATTATATCAATAACTATATTTCAGTTTTGGCTATTAGCTAATGAAATATTTAATGCTAGGCAAGCCAAGAGACTTTTTAGTTTTATTGGTATTGGAGGATCCATAGCTGGTATTAGCGCAGGGTATTTGATTAAACCTTTCGTTAAAACTTATGGTGCAGATGACCTGTTAATTCCAACAATTTTGTTAATTGCTCTCATCGCAGTCTTGTCAAATTTTCTATCTCCTTATCGGTCTAAGAAATCAGCTAAAAAAATTAAAAACACTACTAAAAAACATAATACAGTATTAGACCCATACCTGAAGTCAATATTAATTATGATATGTTCAGCTGCTATTTGCTCGAGAATTATTGAATATCAATTCAAAATTACGGCTGTGAATAGCTACGAATCCTCAGCCGATCTAGCAGCATTCTTTGGTGAATATTATATGTTCTTGAATGCTACAACTTTAGTCATGCAACTTTTTCTAACAGGCTTTATTCTTTCTAGATTTGGAATATTAGGAGGTTTGATCTTTTTACCTATTGGTTTAGCAATGGGCTCACTATCCTTCTTATTACTCGCAAACCTATCCAGTATATTTTTTGCCAGATTATTTGACCAAGCATTTAAATTTTCTATTCAAAGTGCTTCGAATGAGGTTTTATGGACTCCTGTATCAAAACAAAAAGCTAGACTTGCTAAACCACTCATTGACTCTTCTCTAAAGTCTATTGCTGAGGGCATAATAGGGATCCTTATATATATTGTCATTATTACAAAGCTGCTTCCTGACGATAAAATATATTTACTAAGTGCACCTATAGTATTAATAACTGTTATTTGGTTATTAAATAATTTCCGAATAAAAAAGAGATATCTTGGTACGATAGAAGAAGCCATAAATCATCGGCATCTTGACCTAGCAAAAATTCAGATTGATGTAACAGATAGTCATATTATAAAAACAATAAATGCCGCATTGAAGGATGAAGATATAAATAAACAACTGTTTGCAATTGACCTTATTAAAGATCTTCCTCTTAAAAACTGGAGTAAAACGTTAAATGAATTAGTAATAATTGAGAAATTTGATATTCAAAAGAAAATATTGATTCTTGCTGCGAATAATCAAATATTGATTGATAATGAAAAAATCAGAACATTATTAAAAAAAGATGATGAGATTGCTGCGTTAGCAATCATGTTGATTAATGATAATAAAATCGAAACTTTAATCGATAAACTTATAAATAATCTTGATCACAATAACGCCCATATTAAAGCAGCTTCTTCCGTTAGACTATTAGGAGTAAATCCAGAACATAAAAAAGCTAAAAAAGTGTTAAATGAATTTCTTGATATAAAAGATGAAGGAAGCACCGCTCTAGCACTTGATTATTTAAAAAAATCAAGTGATTTACTACCAAAAAATGTTCTCTATGACCTTTTATGCCATCCATCAATTGAAATCAGTATATCAGCACTGAATGTCGCGAAAAATCGTCTTGACAACTATTACTTACCCGCAATTATTTCAAATTTAGATAATGCAAAAATTGCTCGAAATACTAGAGTAGTTTTAAAACAATACAATGAAAATAATGTTTTAAACACACTTATGGAACAAATAGAGAAAAATAGTACAAATATAAATTTATTAAAAGGGATTGCACGTTGTCTTGGCGAATTCCAAAATAGTAAATCCGTTAGTGTACTCAGATCTCTTATAAATTATAACATCCATAATCTTTCAATTGTTTGCACTGAGGCACTATTAAAGATTGCAAAAAAACAAATAAGACAAAAACAATTTGAACGTCCATTCTTTGATGAAATTAAAATTCTTTCTGACAAATATTTTAAACTGCATTGTTTTAGATTACTTATTAAAGAAAATGAAAACACCGAATTAATTTTAGATCAAATAAATTCAGATCAAAAAAAATTATTACAAATAATTTTAAAACTAGTAACTCTACAAATTCCTAATTCCCCTATTGATTCCCATATAAAACATATTATTAATAGGAGCGATTCTGACCTACCTTATATTTTAGAATTCTTTGATACTTCTTTTGAAAAAAATATCAGAAATATCTTAATGCCAATTATTGACCCAGATATTGACTTTAATAAAAAAGATATCAAGAAAGTACAGAAAAAAAATAGTATTGAATTAATCGTAAAATCTTGGTCAGAGTCTAAGCATAAATGGAAATCAGTTATTGCAATTGATTATGTTTTAAAATATAACAAATCCATTATTGAAAAAATTAACTGGGATAAAGTACATCCAAGTATTTATTTAGCTGAAATTTTTAATGAAAAATTAGATTTCAATCCTTTAATACCTACAAATAAGTTTAAAACTCAATCGGAGAAAACCATGTTTACTATTCTTGAAAAAACACTTTTACTAAAATCAGTAGATCTTTTTGAAAATATTCCAGGTGAGTTATTATCTAAAATTTCTCAAATATCAAGTACAAAAAATTACGATGAAGATGAATTCATTTTTAATGAAGGAGACTCAGGAGACTCATTATTCATAGTACTTAATGGAGAGATTAAAATTAAAAAAGGTGAAAAAATAATTGCAAAGCTTGAAAGAGGCGCTTCGCTAGGAGAGATGGCACTCCTTGATAATGAAACAAGGTCAGCTGATGCCTTAGCTTCAAAAGATTCTACTCTGTTAAAAATTAATCAAGATGTATTTTATGAACTTATGGAAAGTAATGCAGATATAATGAAACAAATTATAAAACTATTAACTTCTCGCATAAGAGAAGCAAATTCTAAACTTGAGCAGAGTCTGAAATAAGATTAGCTACAACTAAAGGATCAGCGAGAGTTGATATATCTCCCATATTGTCATGATCACCTTCAGCGACCTTCCTTAATATTCTCCTCATAATTTTACCAGAGCGCGTCTTTGGTAAGGCTGGGGAAAATTGTATATTATCTGGCTTAGCATGGGGGCCAATTTCTTTAACTACTGATTGAATTATATTTTCACGAATTTTATTAGACGAATCAACCCCAGTCATAAGGGTTACAAAGGCATACATACCTTGACCTTTAATATCATGTGAAAAGCCAACTACTGCTGCCTCTGCAACGCCATTTGTCTTTCCTATTGCGCCTTCTACCTCTGCGGTTCCTATACGATGTCCTGAGATGTTTAACACATCATCAACCCTACCAGTAATCCAATAATACCCATCTCCATCTCTTTTTGCCCCATCACCCGTAAAATAATAACCAGGAAACTGAGAAAAATATGTATCGATAAAACGCTGATGATCTCCATAAATTGTTCGCATTTGCCCTGGCCACGATGTTTTTATGGCAAGAAGGCCTTGTACATCATTCCCTTCTATTTCTTTACCATCATCACTCATTAAAACAGGATGAATTCCAAAAAAAGGTAATGTTGCAGAACCAGGTTTAGTTGGCGTAGCTGCCGGAAGAGGTGTTATTAATACCCCCCCTGTTTCTGTTTGCCACCATGTATCAATTATTGGGCAACGACCTTTGCCAACTATTTCATAGTACCATTTCCATTCTGGTTCTTTAATCGGCTCTCCTACTGTGCCAAGTATTCTAAGACTATCTAAATTCCTAGATTTTACCCAACTATTACCTTCTTTCATTAATGCGCGAAGCGCTGTAGGTGCAGTATAAAACTGATTTACTTCGTACTTATCTACTATATCCCAAAATCGTCCATAATCAGGATAATTTGGGACACCTTCAAACATAATCGTTGTCGCGCAGTTTGAGAGTGGCCCATATACGATATATGAATGTCCAGTTATCCAACCTATGTCAGCAGTACACCAATAAATGTCACCATCTTTATAATCAAAAATAATATGATGTGAAAAAGATACATATACAAGATAACCACCAGTTGTATGAAGGACCCCTTTTGGTTTACCAGTAGATCCAGACGTATAAAGAATAAAAAGTGGGTCCTCAGCATCCATATGAACAGGATCACATCTATCGTCAGCTATATTCATCTCTTCATGCCACCAAACATCTCTTCCTTCAACCATATTAACATCAACGCCTGTTCTTTTGACAACGACCACTGACTTTATGGAAGGTGTATCAAACAAAGCACTATCTGCATTCTCCTTCATTGGTATATTATCTTTTTTTCCCCTTACCCCTGTATCTTGTGTGATTAATATCTTGCAAGAAGAGTCATTAATTCTATCACGAAGTGAATCTGCGCTAAAAGCTCCAAATACAATAGAATGTACTGCTCCAATCCGCGAACAAGCTAGCATTGCAATTGAAAGTTCGGGTATCATTTGCATATAAATACAAACTCGATCACCTTTCTCTACACCTAGTTTCTTTAATACATTTGCTAATTTTTTTACTTCAAAGAGCAACTCTGTATAGGTGAATTTTTTATCTTCAGAAGGGTTATTACCCTCCCATATGATTGCTGTTTTATCACCGTCTCCAGATTCAACATGCCTATCTAGACAGTTATAGCTAACATTCAGTTTACCATTTTCAAACCACTTAATTTTTGCTTTTTCAAAATCAAAGTCGCGTACTTTATTCCATGGTTTATACCAAGAGATTCTTTTAGCTATTCTAGACCAAAAGCCAACTGGGTCTTGAATAGATTCATTATATAATTCATTGTATTTATCTAAAGAACTTATGTGTGAGTCTATAGACCAATCAGCTGAAAGCTTATAATTATTATTTTTTGACATTAATTGATAATTTCAAATTACTAAGAATCAAGTATCTGACCATGTAGACACTTTGTATATGTCCCATCATCATGCTGCTTTACTGCAACCATAGTAAACTCTGAAACACAAGCGAGCCTTCTTTCATCATGCCTTCCTTCTGCGAATGCTTTTATATTTACTTTGATGGATGATCTTCCAAGATTAGTAACTATAGCTTCAAAATTTACCCACTCACCTACATACACAGGTTCTTTAAATTCTGTTGCATCAATTGCCCTGGTTACAGCTGCATCAGCTGGCGAATTTTTTAATATTCTGTGAGCAGCCTTACTTACCGCAATGTCCATCCAAGAAATCATTTGTCCTCCAAATAATGTTCCAACAACATTAGCATCTTGGGGCATTACTAATTGAGAATATCTTACTGTTTCAGCTTTATGTTTCATAATAACAAAATGGTAAGGCCCCGTCAGCTAACCCTCGAAAAAATCAATTTTCTCTGAAGAGCACGCCACACCGACGGGGCCTTACACATGCAAACTTAGTTATCAATTAAAATTCTATGCAATAAAAATTTAATTACTAAAATTTTTAGCAATACGTTCTCCTTCTTCAAAGTCTACTCGATAGAGAACCAAACCTCCACCAATAAATAAACCCACGATCGATAGCAAACCCAATCGCACGCTTCCGGTTATAAGGGTAACTGCACCAAGCAAGATAGGTCCTAAAACGGCAGAAAATTTTCCAAGCATATTGTAAAATCCAAAGAATTCTCCTTCTTTCCCNTTTGGCACAAGCCTAGCAAAAAGACTCCTGCTTATTGCTTGAATACCACCTTGGAATAATCCTATCATACCTGCTANCATAAAAAAATGTAATTTTGTAGTCATGAAATAAGCCAAACCAGTCCCTAGNGTATAAAAAAAGATTGCCACCAAAACAGCATATTTAGGCGTAATCTTTGAACTAAACCAATTAAAAGCTAACCCAGCTGGAATACCAATAAATTGGACCATTATCAATGCGGTTATCATGTCGTTTGATTCGAAACCCAGCGTGGATCCAATATTTAATGCCATTCGTATTATTGTATCAACACCATCCATATATAGCCAATATGATAAAAGAAAAGTTCCAATAATTTTCATTTGCTTTATTTCAATAAATGTAGTTTTTAACTGATTCCATCCCAGACTAATTGTCTGACCAAATGAATTATTATTTATGATTTTTTTTTCTGGCACGAAAAGAAAAATAGGAATAGAAAAAATTGCCCACCATATCCCTACAGTAACAAATGATAAACGTATTGCAGTAGTAGCGTCAGATATACCAAACCATTGAGGATTTTGATACATAAGTATATTCAATACAAATAAAATTCCACCACCTAAATACCCAATTACGAAACCTAAAGAAGAAACAAAATCAAGATCCTTTTTTTTAGCAATAGATGGCAATAAAGAATCATAAAATACATTACCACTAGCAAAACCTATACATCCTAAACCATATAATATAGCAGCAAGCTGCCAGTTACCTTGTTCAACAATCCACAATAAAGATGTAGATAGAATACCTAAGAATGCAAATGTAAATAAGAATTTTTTCTTGGTGGATACTGTATCAGAGATAGCACCTAAAAAAGGAGCCATCACTGCTACAATTAATGAGGCTAACGAATTACTCAAACCAAGATAAAAAGTACTTTCGTCATCAGTTATTATATCTTTAGACCAATAATTAGTAAAAAAAAGTGGAAAAAATCCAGCCATGACAGTCGTAGCAAAAGCTGAATTCGCCCAATCATAAAGGGCCCAACTAAGAACTTTTTTTTTATCCATTTTTTACCAAGCTTGTAAGTACGTACTTATCCCTGAATACAATTTATATCCATCAAAAGTATTATTTGCATTTATTGTTTTCCTTACACCTAAGACCATATCAAAAGATACAGGCCCAATACGCTCTTTAGATTTAGAGTTTAATATCCAGGTTTCTAAACAAATATCCCATTTATTTATTGCCGAATCATATCCTTGGTGATTTTCCATCCAACTATCCCACTCATCATCTAGCGAAATATAATCATCTCTAGATTTTGATATAGTTCTTGATTCTAATTTAAACAGTAGTCTATTTTTTAATAATTCAAACTCATAGCCTATAGTACTTTTTAGCCAATTACCTTCTTTTAATTTATAGGTCTCACCTACTCGACTAATTATTGAATCAGGATTAGTATGCACACCAGAAAATAAATTTATTGGTGTATATAATAGCTCTGGCGAACTTGAAGCAATATCAATAGCACCATATAACCTAGCTTTAGATTTATTATTAAAACTGTATCCTCCAAAGACTCCTAGACTTAGTTTACTAACTCCTGCTCCAATATTTAACTGTGAAAGTTGTTTAAAGCCTATTGATTTAAAAGACTCTATTGTAAAGCCAAATGGAATAGATAAAAACACTCGCCCATATAAAACACCTGATTTTTTACTTGACCATGATGGATTTCCTTTTAATAACGCGGTCATACCTATAGATATATCACCAATTCCAGATGCAACTTTCTTTGGTATTATATAATAAGATTTTAGACTGTCAAACGTAACTGTATCTCCATTAGAAAAATTTGGTGGCATAAAACGTGGATCAATGAACCCTCTTGTAAAAGGCTGATCCTCAGCATATAAAGCCCAAAGAACAGAGCGTTTGCCTCCAGCACTATAAAAATCATCATATATCATTTCCAAAGTATCCCTCTTCCCTATTGGTAGTAATGTAAATGAGTTAGTTTGAAAAAATGAATCTATTTGAGCCATAGCATTTTTATGATAATTAATTAAGCCATCAATACCATAAATTCGATTGATAGTCGAGCTAACTCTGTACTCTTCTTCTAATAAACTAATATCTGGAACCAAAAGGCTTAACATTAACTCATTGGAGACACCATAATCTATCCTATATTTATTTCCTCTTTCTTCTCTCTGTTTTTGCTCATTAAATATTCCTGATGGTATAGCGATTCGTTTAGTATCATAATAGCCGGCATCAAATATGGGAAGATTTGTGTTATATGTTGAATTAAAATTATGCATATATGTTTCAATGCTAACAAATTCATTAATGAGTAAGTCACCAACGTGATATAAATCATTTGAGCCACTATGGAAACCTAATTCGTTTTTAGTTCTATCATCAAAATAAGATCTACCAATACCTCTCATATTAAATTCTTGTTCTTTAAAATTTAATTCACCTGACAAAGAATAATTCTCTAATGTAATCCTAAACATATTAGCTGGCACTGTTGGTAAGACTTGTCCATAGCATGCAGCTATTAAAAATAATAGTGTTAAATTTTTCAATTTTTATATAATAAAAAGGTTTCTCTAAATTTACTGAACTCAATCTCGTCATGCATGTATTGTGGGGACAAATAATCAGGTGGCTTTTTTTGAGCCACAAACAACCTTAATTGATTTGAGCCAAAAAGTTTATCAATATAACCATTCGATTCCCATCTAAATTCCCTTGGATGCAAGTGACTTATAAGTGTAATTATTGATGTTGCTATCTCTATAGGCTTTACTAATTTTCTATCAACAACCGAGACCTTCAAACCGCTGCATGATATACCGTTATACTTTGGCACGCGATCATAATAAGGAGAACCAGTTGGTCTATATTCTATCTCTTTAAAAGTGACTCCAGGGAGATGTAACATTTCTAATTTTTCTTTAAAAAATTTTGTAGCAAGCCATGGTGAACCAAATATCAAATAAGGCGATTCCGTACCAAAACCAATATTTAAATTGGTACCTCTAAATAAATCCATGCCAGAATACATTATAAGTGTATTTAAATCTTTAATGTACGGAGCTGGCTTTTTCCATGGGATTTTCGTGTCATCTATGTATTGGTTTCTATCCCAATTAGCCATAGGAATAATTTTAAGATCAACTCTTTTTAAATCTTTGACCCACCCCATTTCATTTACCATCAATAATATTTCACCTATGGTCATACCGTGCCTTATAGGAAGCAAATGATATGCTTCATAAGATTGATATTCTTCTCTAGGGAGAGGTCCTTCAATCCTTAACCCATTAATTGGATTTGGTCGATCTAATACAATAATAGGAATTTTATGGTCGCTTGCAGACTCAAATAATTTTGTTATTGAAGAAATAAATGTTGAAAATCGTACTCCAGTATCTTGAATATCAATAACAATTACATCGAGCCTTTTCATAATCCAATTAGGAGGATATAGACTTCGATCAAGAAGATTAAATACTTTTGCTCCAGTTACTGGATCAATACGTTTACTTCCAATTAATTTTGCTCTCCTATCATCCATCCCCCAGATACCGTACTCAGGCTCAAAAATTGCCTCTATATTTATATCTTCATAACCACCTAAAATATCTAATATATGTTTATTGTTTCTAGTCACAGCTGTATGATTACAAAAAATTCCTATATTTTTGTCTTTAATAAGATCAAAATCTTTTTGTTCTAATATATCTAAACCAGTATATAGATGATTAAAAAAAGAAAGATCTGGAATTTCTACTATAGATGAATATGTATATCTATTTTCCTGAGCTTCGATGAAACAAAAAGTTGTCAAAACAATAAAAATATTTCTTAGAAGATTACTCATGTTAAAGTTGTTTTATTTTCCTTTTTTATTAAAAATAGACCTAGACACACAATTAACCCATTAATAATTAAGATCTCAAATCCAAAAGAAAAATAATATTGAACTATATAACTTAATAATGGTGCAGAAACTGCAACATAAGGAACCAACCTATCTTTTACCTGAAAACTTGTAAATAAACCAAATGCATAAAGACCTAAAAGTGGACCATATGTATATCCAGCGACACTGAATATTGCCGAAATAACGCTTTGATCATTGATTATATGTAAGACCATTATCATTAAGATAATTACTATTGAAAATATAATATGAACAATTTTTCGTTTTATAATACTGCCATTATTATTTTCCTTAATGTTTAAGATATCAACACAAAAAGATGTGGTCAATGAAGTCAGTGCAGAGTCAGCACTCGAATAAGCAGCTGCAATTAACCCTAATATAAATATTATGACTATTGGTTGGCCAAGAACTTCGCTAAGCACCACAGCCGGGAATAAATCGTCTGGCTTTTGAAATGCAATGCCATATTTGAGAGATATTGAATAGAGCAAGACACCTAATGATAAAAATAATAGATTTACAAAAATCAAACTCACGCTGAAATATGACATATTTTTCTGTGCGTCCTTTAAATTTCTGCAACTCAGATTTTTTTGCATCATATCTTGGTCTAAACCTGTCATCGTAATAGCTATAAATGCACCTGCTAAAAATCTACGTAAAAAATGTTGTTTACCTTCCCAAAAAAATATTTTAGAGTAATCACTATCATTAATGAAGGGTATTATATTGGAGTAATTTAATCCTAAATCTTTTCCAATTAAATAAACTGAAATGCCTAAAGCTGATAACATAAAAAATGTTTGAAGAGTATCTGTCCATATAATAGTTTTTATGCCACCTCTAAATGTATATAACCAAATCAATAAAATGGTGATAAGCACTGTTACATAGAAGGGTGCTCCCCAATTTTCAAAAACACTTAGATGTAAAACTCTTGCAACAATATACAGTCTAAATGAAGCTCCAATAGTTCTGGAAATAATAAAAAATATAGATCCGGTTTTATAAGATGCAATTCCATATCTGTCCTCTAAGTAGCTATAAATCGATGTCAAATTCAGTTTATAATATAAAGGTAGTAATACAAATGCAATAAATGCATAGCCCAACATATATCCAAAAACCATCTGCATATAACTAAACTGACTATCGGCAACCCAACCAGGAACAGAAATAAATGTTACCCCAGAAAGTGAGGTGCCAATCATTCCAAATGCAACAACATACCAAGGAGATGATCTATTTCCGATAAAAAAAGATTCATTACTATCATTTTTCCCTGTAAAAAATGATATTAATGTTAAAAATAAAAAATAAAGTACAATGCAACTAATTATGTAAATAGGGCTCATTAACTTATACAATCACTGCTCATTAATTATCTCAATTTAAGCAAGTATATGTTAACTGATTTTAATTTTTTCTTGCATCAAAGATAATTATGAACGACATTTTTAAATAACTATGGCTAACAAAAAAGAATCAGGAGGCGGTTTTGACAAAACCACCGATTTCAAATGGTTTGGAATTGGTATTCTTGTTTTTATTCTCATATGGGCAATGCCAACCCCTGAATCTATGCTAGCTAAAGCTCAAGAACTTTTCGGAAATCTTAGTCCAGAAGAAATTGAGGGCAAAGCTTTTAATATGAAAATTATTATTGCTCTGTTAGGTTGTTGCACTGTCTTCTTTGCAACTGAGGCATTACCAATGCCAGCTGTCGCACTTTTTATTGGCTTAGTACAATTATTTTTTGGAATTACAGAACCAAAAAATATTGTCGCGACTTATGCGCATGATGCTGTTTGGTTTATAGCCGGATCACTCGCAATGGGCGCAACTATGGTAAAATATGGACTTGATAAACGCATAGGCATGTTGGTGATGAATCTCTCTGGTACAAAAGTCCGTAATGTTGTTCTTGGAATATTAGTTGGTACTGCTATCCCTTCTGCCTTTATTAGTGAAGCCTCTATCGCGCCAATGTTTTTGCCTATTGCAATGGCACTATATACCCTTACTAGCAAGAAAATCGGTGATGCTACTCAACTAGGAAAACTTTTGATGATGTCTATAGCTATTGGATGCATGGTTGGTGCTCCTATGAGCCCAACTGGCGGTGCGAGAAATGCCATTATGATTGGTTTTCTAGGAAACCTAGGCCCTGAATATGAAATTAGTTTTATGCAATGGATGGTTCTTGGCTCCTTCTACACTCTATTTCTAGGAATATTTTTTGCAATTCTATTACCATTCCTTTATAAGCCAGAAGTAGATGATCTTTCTGAAGCAGTAAACACACTTAGAGAAGATTTAAAAAAGCATGGTGACATGACAAAAGAGCAGTGGATGGTTGCCGGCATTGCATTACTTATGATCACCGCTTGGATAACTGATAAAGATCTTATAGCTCCTATACTTGGCTTCCCTTTAGGTCTAGGAGGCGTTGCTATGACAGGAACTGTACTTTTCATGCTTCTAGGTTTAACCTCTTGGTCTGACTATGAAAAAAATATTAGTTGGGGTGTTATTGTTTTATACGCTGGAGCAATTAGCCTAGGTGCAGTTTTCAAAACAAGTGGAGCTGCAAAATGGCTTGCTGATAGTTTGATTAATATTTTAACAACATTCAATATTCAAGAAGGACTCCCTCTGGCTATTTTGGTTGCTGTAATTGGAGCATTGATGACCAACCTAATGAGTGCAGGTGCTACAGTTGCTGTTATTGGTCCAGTGGTTCTTGAAATGGCAGTTAGTTCAGGGACTAATCCAATTATTGTTGGTGTTGCTTTAGCTATTGCTACGTCAATGGCATTCTGGCTTGTTATTGGAACACCAGCAAGCTCAGTAGTCTATTCTGCGGGACTTCTGGATGCTAAAGATTTTATTCGCATGGCTACTTTTGCCTGGCCAGCTGCTCTAGTGATCATGATTGTTATGATTGTTTTTTACTGGGTAGGTCTTGGCCTACAACCTATCATGGTAGGAGGTTAAATATGGATAGCGGTATTATTTTAATTATTGTACTAATTATTATTGGTTTTGCTATCACTTGGAGTAATCAAGGCCAAGTTAAAGAGGTTGAGCTTCGCCAATCAAAATTCGCAAAAGAAAGAGATAAATTAGCAGACCATGATAATCAGAGTGCTAATGATGTTGACGAGCAAAGAAATGACATGCTCAAAACATTAGATAATTCAATCAAAGATAGCCCTAAACAATTAGAGCAAATAAAACATATTGTTAATGATTGGGCTGATATGAAAATAAAATCTTTTAAAGATAGAAGATCTTGGGTCAGAAATCCAGAGGATGAATAATAGTTTTAAAAACTAATTATTAAATATTATTTTTTGTCCTTTACTTGAGGGTTTCCATATTTCATATTTTTTCATCATCGATTGAAAAATTTCAGATTCTATTAATTCACCCATCCATTTTGAAATGTTAGCAAACCTTCCATTAAACCAAAGAATATCAACATTCGCGAACTGTCTAATAAATGGCAGAATTGCCATATCTGCTAGAGATATTTTTTGACAAAATAAATATGTCCGTTTATCTAATTTCTTTTCAAAACTTTGTAATATTTCTTCACATTCATGTCTATAATATTTAATAGGGAATTCTGGATAACGATCATGATACTTATATTTATCAAGCCATTTTTTAAAATCATCATCATTAATTCTAATTGCATTAAGCTGATCAGTTATATTGTTAACAAGCCATGAATCAGGGTCATTAACTGAAATAGACCACTTCATAATATCTAAACTTTCATCGAGTACTTTACCATCAGGAAGATTTAATACTGGAACAGTACCTTTAGGTGAAAGAGCATATAATTCTCCTGGGCGATCTTTTAATAAAATCTCTCTATGTTCATAACTAATTTTTGAATAATAAAGTGATATTCTAGCCCTCATTGCATAAGGGCATCTCCGAAAAGTATATAAAACTGGTAATTTCATTTAGACTAATTCTTAGGTGATCTAAAATATCTTTTTTTAATGATATTCTTAGGGTTTTTTCTCATTATTTTTTGCTCTTCAATAGTTTTTAAAGAATTTTCTTTACATTCTTCAGAGCAACAACCATGTAATTTTATGCTACAATCAGCGCACTGTATAAATAAAATATGGCATGCATCATAATTACAATCATGATGATTATCTGTAGGTTCTCCACATAAGTGACATTTTGCTATTACATCATCGGTGATTCTTTCTCCTAATCGGGCATCAAAAACAAAATTCTTCCCAACGAATTTTGATTTTATACCCTTTTTTTTTATGTCATGTGCATATTGTATAATTCCACCCTCTAATTGTTTTACATTGCTAATACCACTCTTAATTAAATAAGAACTAGCTTTTTCACATCTAATACCACCTGTACAATACAATAGGACTTGTTTGTTTTCCCTACCATTTAACATTTTTCTTACTTCAGGCAATAATTCTTTGGACTTTTCCACTAAAGGAATCTCAGCATCTTTGAATCTACCTACCTCACTCTCATAAAAGTTGCGCATATCAATAACTATAGTATTTTTCTCATCAATAGCCTTGTTAAACTCTTGAGGCTTTAAATGTTTACCCACTTTATTCATATCATATAACTCTTTAGATAAACCATAAGCGACTATTTCTTTTTTTACTTTTACAACAAGCTTATAAAATGATGCTCCTTCATTAACTGCCTTTTTTATAGGTATATCTCCGATGTCATTAATTTTTTTTAATTTTTCAATAAACTCATCCCAAAAATAATCTGGAACACTAATCTGAGCGTTTATACCCTCTGATGCAATATAGATTCTTCCAAAAATTTTCAGCGATTCAAAAGTGGAATAAATAATATCTCGCAAAACTTGCGGTGATTTAATAGGTATATAATTATAAAATGAACATGTGATTCTTTTGAATTGTTCTGAATTAAGATTTTTTATTAATTCCTGCTTACTTTTTTTATTATACAATTTTATAACCATCCTTAATCATCTAGGTATATATATTTAGTCCTACCTCCAATTCCAGTAAGTAAGACATAAGGAGTGCTATTTATATTTTTGGCAATAGTTTCAACGGGAATATTCCCTGAATTGTGATTACCAAAAAATAAAACTTCATCACCAATTTTAGGAACTGTTTCACCAAAGTCAACCATTAACTGGTCCATACATACTCTTCCTGCAATTTTATATTCATTGCCTAAATAATGAACATATCCTTTCTCATACCACGGTCTTGGAAAACCATCTGCAAAACCGGTCTGAATAACTCCAATATTTGTATCCTTTAATGTTTTATATACACCACCATAACTAATGGGTGTACCTTTAGAAACCCGTCTAAGATTTACGATACTACCACAAAAGCTCATAACAGGCTTTACGTTAATATCATTTTGAATTTCATTTGAAGGTAAAGCACCATACAATAATATTCCTACTCTAATCATATTAAAATAAGACTCTTGCAGATTAAGAATTGCACCGCTATTTGAACAATGCACATATTTATAATTAATATTAAGCTTATCAGCTAAATCAATTACATCTTTAAATTTAGATAATTGATATTCTGCATATGATATGTCCCCTTCATCAGCAGTAGCAAAATGTGTATATATCCCTTCAGGATGAGTTTTTAGATCTTTGATTATTTTTTCATAAAGCAAGTTAGCATCTTTAATATCCACACCAAGTCGATTCATTCCAGTTTCGAATTTGATATGATACCGTGGACATCTCCTAGTTTTCAAATTATATGATTTAATATATTGTATATCATCTAATGAACTAATATTTAAAATTATATTATTATCAAATGCTAGATCAATAAAATCAGGATGTATCCTTGAAAAAACCAAAATATCATTTATAATATTTGATTCACGTAACTTAATAGCCTCATCAATAGAAAAAACTGCGAACTGGATATTTGGATTACTAGCAATAGATTTTGCAATAGCAACAGAACCATGTCCATATCCATTGGCTTTTACAACACATAAAATAGTACAATCGCCTACTTTTTTTTGAATATTCTCCAAATTAGATATACATCTATTTAAATGAATATATGCTTTAGGTCCTATTATTCTCATAATAATATTTATGATGTGAATTACTATTGAGAGAATTAAAAATCATCACATTATGATTTAATTATTTATATAATCATAAAGTTGTATCTCTACACCATTGTTTTATATAATTATTGATATTCTCCATATATATTCATAAATAACCAATCACTGTCTTAATTTATTTCTTAATAAAATAGAATTAATAATTAATAAAACAGAGGAAAATAATATTGGGATTAATGTAATGGTCCAATTTATAAACCCACTGAACAAGTAA
The DNA here is from genome assembly GCA_002169695.1 of bacterium TMED217. Taxonomy (GTDB): domain Bacteria; phylum Fidelibacterota; class Marinisomatia; order Marinisomatales; family UBA1611; genus TMED80. The sequence goes on along the minus strand of NHJO01000021.1, from coordinate 4,701 downwards.
GACTGCATTGCACTCACTATCATTGCAATAGGTACTATTGATAATATATTATTAATAGATAATGGGAAAAAATCCAAAGAGATCACTAACCCACTTCCAAACAAAATAAAAAAAACAATGATAAAAATAGAAATAAAAAAAGTTGCTGACTTATCAGATAATATTGACAGAGTGATAAAAATATTTCCTAAAAAAATAATCATTATTGATAAATAAAAGAAAAAAGATAATGTTTCAATTAATGTAAATGGATACGGAATAATAAATGAATAAAGCAATAATGATACTAAAGCCATTATTATACCTTCAATTAATGAAACAAATAAAAAGCTTGATATCAAAAAGGACTTAGAATAAGGCGTAAGAGATAAATATGTTAAAACTTTTTTATGAATTCTGAGATCAAACAAATCACGGAATATTGAAGGAATAATACTTAAAACTGATACTAACATGACCATACTTGGATAGATCCATGTATCAAAATCAATATCATAAACAGCATTAACTAAGACTCTTCTAAAAGAAAGATTAATAAAAATAAAAATAATCATAGGGAATAAAAAAGAAAGAACTACACTAGATGTAATATTGCTTCCTAATAACCAAAACCTCCTAATTAACAACGCCCTAATCAATCTAGTCCACCTCCTGCAAATTCAGAGTCCATTAAATCTATCAGCCCAAGTTTTTTTACGCTCAAATCAATCATAAGACTTTCAGATGCTGCTTTAACTATATCAAAAAAAACACTTCTATCTCTTCCATAAAAATGAAAAACATTATCAATTTTGTTTGGCGAAACAACCGTTGTGATATTACTTAGGGTTCTATACAATTCATCATTGAGATTTTCAAACTCGATTTGAAACTGATGATAATCAAGAGTACTCTCTAAAAGCTTATCTAAATTTCCATCCATGATAATCTTACCATCTTTAAAAACAAGTATTCTATCATGAGCCTGCTCTACCTCTGTTAGTGTATTACTCACATAAATTATTGATTTCTCTCCTTTTAATTTTTTTAATAAATCCCAGGTAAGCCGGACTGAAGGTGCATCCATAAAACCTGTTGGTTCATCCAGAACGAGAATTTCTGGATTATGTATTAAAGCTCTAACTAGCATTGCTCTTTTTTGAATTCCATATGATACACGCGAAGAAATTTCACCTAAATATTCTTTAATATTTAAGCTATTAGAAAATAAATCAAGTCTATCATTATAATCATTATCACTTACATTATATAACAATGAAGAAAATCGAATGTTTTGTTCAATTGAAAGCCAAGGGTCTAAGTCTGTTTCATGAGGAACAAAGCCAATAAGTTGGCGAGTTTTTTTCTTCCTTTTTTGCATATCAAAACCATGAATAAAAATATTTCCATAATCAGGCTTCTCAAAACCTGATAATAATTTTAATAAAATAGATTTCCCTGTATCATTTGCTCCAATAATAGCCACAAGTGAACCTCTCTCTATGCCAAAGGTAAGACCAGCAACAATAGTCTTATCATCTATTAATTTGCCAACTTTTTTTAATGTGATACTTGCTTCCATATTACTTAATATTAATGTGCTTCATACCAATTACTACCAAAACCATAATCAACGATTATTGGTACTTTTAATAGCATTGCATTTTCCATTGAATTTACTACTAAGGGAATTATTTTAGCCTCTTCTTCTTTAGGAAATTCAAATAATAACTCATCGTGGATTTGAAGAATCATTTTTGATTTAAGCTCTTCTTTTTTAATCTCTTTTTGAATATTTATCATTGCTATTTTTATTAATTCAGCAGCTGATCCCTGTATAGGCATATTAATGGCTACCCTCTCTGCAGCTTTTCTTTTCAACGCATTTTCACTATTAGCGTCCCACACTGGTCTGCGTCTTCCAAATATAGTTTCCACAAAATTATCTTTTCGAGCTTTGTCTAATATTTTTTCAATATATAATTTTACGCCTGAATATTTCTTAAAATATTCATCTATTATGTCTTGAGATGCCATTCTAGATATGCCGAGTTCTTGACTAATTCTAAACGCCCCGGCTCCATACATAATGCCAAAGTTAACAACCTTAGCAGTTCTCCTCATTTCAGGAATAAGATCTTCTATTGGTACGTTATAGATTAAACTAGCAGTTCTAGAATGAATATCAATGTTATTATTAAAAGCATCACATAATTCATGATCTTCTGATAAATGCGCCATAATCCTCAGTTCTATTTGAGAATAGTCCGCTGAAAAAATCTGCCAACCCTTTTTCTGCGCAATGAATGATTTCCTTATCTCACGGCCCTCTTCTGTTCGGATAGGAATATTTTGAAAATTGGGACTTGTACTTGATAATCTGCCTGTTGATGCAATCGTCTGATTAAAAGTGGAATGAATTCTATCTGTTTTACTATTAATCGCAACTGGTAGTGCATCTATATAAGTATTTTTTAATTTATTTAGTTTGCGATATTCTAAAATCAACTCTGGTAACTGATGTTCTTTAACTAATTCTTTTAACACATTCTCAGCAGTTGATCGTTTTTTTATTTTGCTTAATTTTAATTCATCAAATAAAATAGTAGCTAACTGTTGAGTAGAATTCACATTAAACTCCTTTCCAGATATTTTATAAATATCATCAACCAAAACATCTAATCTTCCTCCAATCCGCATTGACATTTCATTTAATATTTTTTGCTCTACATATACCCCTTCTTTTTCCATATTCATAAGTACATTGACCAAAGGAATTTCAATATTTTGGTAGAATTCCATTTGTTTATTTTCTTCTAAACGTGGAATAAATAACTCAGCTAGTTGTAGAGCAATATCAGCATCCTCTGAAGCATAAAATGTAGTCTGCTCTAGTGGTACTTTGTCCATAGTAATCTGTTCTTTCCCTTTTCCTATTAATTCTTCTATAGGTACCATGCTATAATTAAGATATTCAAGACTCAGTATATCTAGTTTATAGGACCTCGCTGCAGGATTGAGAATGTGAGCAGCTATCATTGTATCAAAATAAATTCCTTCAATGTTTATACCATTTCTAGATAAAATTAAAGAATCATATTTTATATTTTGTCCAACTTTTTTTATATGAGGATTTTCTAACGTGTTTTTCAACAATGATAAAACAGTAACTAAATCATCATCTCCGAAGTTATTTTTTGACTTTTCTCGATATAGAATCGGTATGTAATACCCACTATTAGATTTGATTGATAAGCTTATACCAACGATATCAGCCTCCATAGGATTTACTGATGTTGTCTCAAGATCAATTGATATCATATTAGATTTTTTAATATCATTGATTAATTTATTTAATTCTTTTATATCTGTTATAGCATTATAGCTTTTTTTAATATTATTTTCTTTATTAAGTCTATCATTTGGTCCTATTTGTTTGAGAAGCGCATAAAACTCCAACTCTTCGTATTTTTTTGATAATAAATCATCATCAAATGGCTTAAGTAAAAAATTTTCTATAGAATAATTAATATCAACATCCCTAACTATAGTAACTAATTCTTTACTCATAAATGCTTCTTCTCTGCAATTAATCAAACCGTCATGGACACGTTTATTCCTTATTTTATTAGCATTATCTAAAACAATCGTTAATGAATCATATTCTTTTAATAGTTTTACTGCTGTCTTTACACCAACTCCAGCAACACCTGGAACATTGTCTGATGAATCACCCATTAATGCCAATAAATCAATTATTTTTTCTGGAGGAACTCCCCACTTATCAATCACGCCATTTCTGTCATAAATAATTGGTGAAGTGTTCCTTTTCCCTGGCGTATATAAAAATACTTTTTCGTTAATTAATTGCATGAAATCTTTATCGCCACTTACTATATATGACTCAATTTCCTCTCTAGAAGTTAATTCTATAATAGTCCCTATAATATCATCAGCCTCGAACCCAGGTTTTTTTAATACAGGAATATTCATAGCATCAAGTAGCTCCCATAGATGCGGGATTTGTTCTTGTAACTCTATAGGCATCTCTGGTCTGTTTGCTTTGTAATCTTTATATATCTTATGCCTAAAAGTTTTTTCTTTAGAATCAAAAGCGCAAACAAGATAATCAGGGTCCTCATCCTTAATAATTTTTAATAGATGATTAGAAAAACCGAATAATGCACTAGTATGAAAACCATAGCTGGTAATCAATGGGTTTCGAATTAAAGCAAAATGAGCACGATACAGGATCGCATACCCATCAATTATAAATAATTTCTTTTTTAATTTTTTCATTATAGAATAACAAAAAATTACTTAACGTATCAATCATGAGCATGATGTTTTTAAAAATAAAAAGCCCCATTAATGGGGCTTTTTATATGACTAATAGATATTAGACTTAAAGGAGGATGATTACATCATACCGCCCATGCCGCCCATACCACCCATGTCACCACCTGGTGGCATTGGAGGCATATTATCTTCTTCTGGAATTTCAGTAATTGCTGCCTCAGTCGTAATAATCATGCCAGCGATTGATGCTGCATTTTGAACTGCTACTCTTGCAACCTTAGTTGGGTCAATGATACCTACATCAAACATTTTTACATATTCATCACTTCTGGCATCATATCCATGGTCAGCTTTTTTATCCCTAATATTCTGAACTACAATCGATGATTCAACTCCAGCATTTTCACAGATTTGCCTTACAGG
>NHJO01000020.1 GCA_002169695.1 bacterium TMED217 | reverse complement strand
CACCAATAATTTTACATCCATATTCATCTAAAAATTTTGCCGTATATGAACCCACATTTCCAAATCCTTGAATTACGACCTTAGCATTTTTTAGTTCAATTCCCCATTTTTCTGCAGTTTCTCTAGTGATTATTGCAGTGCCTCTTCCTGTGGCTGCTTCTCGACCTTCTGAACCTCCTAGCTCTATTGGTTTTCCAGTAACGATTCCAGGTGTATAACCATGTAACTGACTGTATTCATCCATGAACCAGCTCATTACCTGAGAGTTTGTATTAACGTCAGGAGCGGGTATGTCAATATTGACACCAATAATTGGATCAATTGCTCGAAAAAATCTCCTTGAGATCCTTTCTAACTCTGTTTGACTATAATCACTAGGATTAATACCGATACCACCTTTACCACCACCATATGGAATATCCACCAATGAAGTTTTCCAAGTCATTAATGTGGCTAAGGACCTTACCTCTTCTATATCTACATGATGATGATATCTAATGCCACCTTTAAATGGACCCCTGGTATTATTATGTTGAACTCTAAAACCAATCACACTATCAATTTCACCATTGTCTTTTTTAAATGGTATTTCTACTTGTAATTCTCTATCTGGAATTTCTAGTGCTTTAGCTATATTTGGTTTTAAACCTAGGTTTTCAACAGCTGCTTTATATGCTGCTGAGGTTGGATCAGTGCTCGATGACATAATTATCAGTCCTTTATTTTTTATTAAATATAACTTACTGCTCTTTGCAGAAACAAAAAATCTGAAAATAACAAAAAAATTTATCATTTAACAATCAATATTGGAACGTTACACCTATTCATAATTGAAAGAGGTATACTTCCTTTAAAATATCTTTTTAATGGGCTCATATCAGAGGATCTCATTACTATTATCTTATCATCACCTGCTTTTTCTATTACTTTTTCTACTGTATTACCCTGCTCCTTTTCGTGTACATATTCAACCCCAGACCTTCTGATTATCTTTTTTATTTTATCGACTTGTTTGTTTTCATCATTAATAGATTTTTGGTCATTGCTCACAGTTAAAATATCAATTCCAATATCATATGCTAGTGCAACACGAATACCATATTTTGCTGCTTTCATTGAACCATCTTCATTATTAATAGGCAACAATACTCTTTTAAATTTTTCGTTATCATACTGATTAACTACCAATATTGAACTATTAATATATTGTAATAGATCGTGCGACATATTTCTTTTTTGACTTTTACCAACAATCGTCACATCATAATTACCATATTGGACTTCTTCTCTTAGTTCTGCAATAATATCCCCATTACGCAGGATTAGATTTACATCTTCACATACAGTCCCGGAAAGATAAACCAGTTTTCTATCTTCCCCATCATCAATTAATCTATTTTTTGGAAAGCCTGTTTCAATCTGCTTAGAATCAATCAAATTATTGTCAGATAGATAATTAAATGCCCATTCAAGGACATCAACGCCAGGAGGATCAAAATCCCAGGATTCCATTTGATCTTTAGCTAACTCAACAAGCTGAGAGCTAAATTCACTAACCTTTTCACCCACATCTATTATAGTCGTCTTTGCCTTAAATGCCTCTGCTACCTCCATCCCCAAATGAAGGGTTGGCTTTGAATATTGTTTACTTCCTATTGCAATTAATATTTTCATAATGTCTATACCTTTAATTCTTTTTTAATTAATAATTTTCCAGTACGTATGAACATATACCATTAATAAAATTATAGATAACAAGCCTATCCTTAGACCAATCTTTACAAAATCCTTCGCCTTTAGCATACCGCTAGAGTAAACAATTGTACATGCGGGTGCAGCAACAGCTGTAAAATATCCAAAGGCTGATGATACTGCTGTTACTAAACCAATATGTAACATATCTGGTACGAGATTCATTGTAATCGGACCTAAGACAGCAACAGTCGCAGAGCTAGATAAAATATTTGCCATTGATGTCGTAATCAGTATAACAATCAAATCACTAAAAAATGGAAATGTCTCCATCATTGATCCAAATAAAATAATTACTTGATCTGCTAACCATAACGCGGCTCCTGTAGACCTAATACTCGTACCTAATGATATTGTTGCACCAAAAAGAATAATTACACCCCAGTGAGTGTGCCTGCTTAAATCGTTCCATCTTACAAAACCTCCTAATATATATAAAAAAACACCCGTCAGAGCGATAGTCCCTAAGCCAAAAACTTCACTAAAAAATATCCAACCAATAAAAATTATAAAAAAGATCATTACTGTTAGAGTATTCCTCCCAGTCATGCTCCTTGACCTTGCTACTTTTATAACTAACTTTCTCACACTACTATCTAAAATTTTATATTCTGGCTTAAATGTTTTTATAATAACCCATGTTGCTATAGGTAATTGTATTAATACGAAAGGATATATTTTTACCATCCATTCAAAATAAGATAGTGTTATGCCAGCTTGGTTAAAATAATTAAGCATAATAACATTTCTACCTCCTCCAGATGGAGTCCCAACGGAACCAATGAGGCATCCATATGCAATAGAAAAAAGAATAACAGCAGATAAGTTTTTTACTTTTGAAATATCAGATGAAGTATATTTTATTAAGGTCATACCTATTGGCAGCATAATTGCAGCGACTGTGTGTTCACCGATAAAAGAGGCTAGAATCGCAGAAATAAATAAAAATCCAAAGGCAATATTTGACGTTTTATTTCCTGTAACTTTTAGTATACCCAATGCAATCCTTGAGTCCCACCCTTGCCTAATAATAACGACAGCAAGCATCAAAGAGCCCATGATAAAAAACACCGCATCATTCATAAATGCTTTTGCTATTCCATCTGCAGAGTCTATGCCTCCATATATCTGAGCTATAAGCATATAAATCGCAATTGCTGGTAATGGTATTGGCTCTTTTATAATAAGGATAAGAGAAGTAACCAAAATTATTATGGCAATATAACCTTGCCTAGTTAGGTCTGTAGGATGTGGAAATAAAAGTAAAACTAAACCAATTATTATTGTATATAAAAACCATCTTTTTTGGGTTGCCCAAAAAAGAAAATTACTTAACGAAAGATTTGAAAATCCTAACAATAATAATCCTTAAAAATAATACATAATTAGTGACCCAACTTAAAATATGACTTAATATGCTTCCTATATGAAAATATGCCAAAATAATATTTTATAATTATAATCATTCAAGAATAAATTTTAAGGTTAATTACAAATAGATTTAATAAAAACAAGAATGAAAAATATTAAAATTCCTCTATTTCCTTTAAATATTGTTGTATTCCCTTATGAAGAAGTTCCTCTACATATTTTTGAGCCTAGGTATAAAAAAATGATAACAGAATCAATTGAAAATAATACGCCATTTGGAATAGTATTAAATAATAATGGTTCTGTAGATAACATCGGATGCAGTTTGAATGTAACGAAAGTCTTAAAACACTATGATGATGGAGAATATGATCTTATAGCGACAGGTAAAAAATGTTTCCAAATAATAGATAAAGTAAAAGAAGACGACCTCTGGATAGGGGATATTGAATACTTAGAACACCCGGTAATTAATGATAATAAAATCTTAAAAAAGGTTCAAGATAAATACCTTGAATTATTAGTGAAGCTAGGGAAAGAATCAAATTTTGATATTTATATTCAACGAAAAATATCGTACCAGTTTTTAATTGGTATTTCTCTACCAATAAAATTAAAAAGAAATATCCTTCTACTAGATAGCGAACAAGAGCGATTGTTATATATTTATGACTTATTAGATAAAGTATTATCACAGCCTATTGATAATAACGAAGGTATTATTCCAAATGCATAATTAATAATTATCTAGCTTATCAATCCTACTCTGGTGCCTGCCTTCTTCAAAATCTGTATCAAACCATATTTCTATTATTCTATAAATTTCTTCTTCAGACATAAACCTAGCTCCTAATGATAGTATGTTTGCATTATTATGCTGACGGGAAAGTTCAATAATTTCTTTAGGTCCATTATAAAAAACAGCAGCCCTTACACCTTTAATACGATTAGCTGCCATCGCCTCTCCTTGACCTGAGCCACCAAGGATAATGCCTCGACTTCTATTATCCTCAGCCACAGCCTTTGCGCAAGGAAATATAAAATCAGGGTAATCATCCAAGGCATCATACTCATAGGCGCCATGGTCAATCACATCATGCCCTGATTCATTTAGATGCTGCTTTATTTTATCTTTAAGCTCTAATCCTGCATGATCTGTTGCTAAATGTATTTTCATAGAAGTGATTTTAGATATTTTTCTATCTTGTTAATTACCTGATCAGCAGTAAAACCAAATTCAGATGCTAAATCACTAGCAGGAGCAGAACTCCCAAAATGATCGATACCTATAGCAAGTCCATTACTTCCTATATATTTTTCCCATCCATTTGTAATCCCTGCCTCTATAGATACTTTTAGATTACCCCTTTCTGGAATCAAAGCCTTCTTATATTCATCTGTCTGGACATTGAATATCTCCCAGCAAGGCATACTAATGACTCGAATTTTTTTCCCTTCTAATTTATTTGCGACCTCTATAGCAAGGCTTACTTCTGAGCCAGTAGCAAGCAAAATTATTTCTGGATTACCTTGACAGTCTATTACTGCATATGCACCCTTTGATACATTAGCCTCATTCTGATTCTGAGTACCTCCTAAAATAGGCACACCTTGCCTTGTAAGAAGTAACGCTGATGGAGTCGTTTTATCTTTTATTGCAAGTTTCATGCAGGAAGCAGTTTCTTTCGCATCTGCTGGTCTATAAACTTTAAAATCAGGGATTGCTCTGAGACTCATTATATGCTCTATAGGCTGATGTGTAGGGCCATCTTCTCCAACATAAAACGAATCATGAGTAAATTCATGTATCACTCTAACCTTTTGAATAGCAGCTAACCTAAGGGCAGGTTTTTCATAATCTGAAAAAACTAAAAATGTACCCCCGAATGGTATAATTCCGCCATGTAATGCCATACCATTCATTATAGCTGCCATTGGAAACTCTCGTACTCCAAAAGGTATATTTCTACCTGATTTATTTGTTTTTTTAAAGTCTCCATACGTTTCAGCAAAATTCCCTGTATAATTTGATGGTTCAAGATCGGCAGAACCACCAACTAATTGAGGAAGATCTTTTGCAATTGAATCCAATACCGCTCCAAATGCTTTTCTTGTTGCTAGCATATCTCCGGAATTAAAATCTGGGATATCAAACTCCGATATAATTTTCCCAGCAATAGTACTCGTAATTAAATCTTTGAGTTCAGAATTATTACTATATTCTTTGTACATTTTTTTCCAGTTATTTGATTCATTACTCAAATCAGAAAATCTATAACTAAAATGTTCAATCGCCTCTGAAGGAACATAAAAATTTTTATTAGGCAACCCTAAACTTTGTTTCGTTAGATCTATCTCATCCTGCGGAAGTGGCGCACCATGAGTATTGTGATCACCTTCCATATTAACCGCTCCTTTTGCCATTATTGTTTTACCAATAATGATACTAGGCTTATCCATCACTTTTGCTGTCTCTATTGCAAAATGCATAGCTGAATGATCATGCCCATCAATTTCTTGAATATTCCAACCTAAGCCTTCAAATACAGTAGCATAATTAACTGAATCTGAACGCGAGACTTTTCCAGAAATCTGAGCATCATTTGCATCATAATATACTATTAATTTATTCAAACCTAGGTGGCCAGCTATTGCCGCAGAACCTAATGCAACAGGTTCCTGCAAATCACCATCTGTTGCTAAAACATAAGTAAAATGATCGACTAGTGCGCCTGAGTTTTCATTGTCAATTGAAATAATATCAGATAAATATGCTTCAGCCAAAGCCATCCCTACTCCCATAGCAAAGCCCTGTCCTAGCGGACCAGTAGTACATTCTACACCTGGAATTTCTACTTCTGGATGCCCTGGGGTAGAGCTTCCAAACTGCCTAAACTTTTTTAATTCTGATAGCTTCATCCATCCGATAAGATGTAAAACACTATACTGGAGCATAGACATATGCCCTCCAGAAAGAATAAAACGATCTCTATCAAACCACTCAGGATCTTTTGGGTCAAATTTTAAATAATCTTTAAATAATATATAGATAAAATCAGCAGAACTCATCGCTCCACCAGGATGGCCACTATTTGCTTTTCTAACAGCATCCATCACTAAACCTTTTATAACAGAAATACTAAAATGATCCTTATCTGTTATGGACCAATATTCGAATGATTCAAGATCTTTATATGTATGCATTAGACTAACTTATATTATTCATCCAATTTAATATGAACGTCTTTTTTCTTCTGACCATCAACGTTAAACATTTTTTCTGGATTCAAATTTAATACATTTGCAATTACAACATCAGGAATAGATTTGATTCTGATATTATAATTATTAACAGTTTCATTATAGAACTCTCTTCTATCTGCAATCTCACTCTCCAGTCCACTTATTCTATCTTGAAGATTCAAAAAATTGTCATTTGATCTTAGTTCAGGGTAATCCTCAGCAAGAGCAAATACTGATTTTAAGGCGTCAGAGATTTGATTATCTGCATTTGCTTTCTCGCCAATACTATTTGCTCCCAAAAAGGACGTTCTTGCATCCAAAACATTATCAAACATCGTCTTTTCATGATTAACAAAAGACTTAACTACTTTGATCAACTTAGGAAGCTCATCAGATCGTTGCATTAAAAGAACATCAATATTCGCCCATGATTTTTTTATGTTTTCTTTAACATGTATTAGTCCATTATAAACAATAAAAAACCAAGATAAAAACCCTATAACAATGAGAATAACTACAAAAATTATAACAAGCTGCACTGATTAACCTCTCATTAATAATTAAGAGACATTGGTATTCGCATTATTGTAAAATTCTCTTATAACTCCTACCGGATCTTGGGCTCCAAAAACCTCTGACCCAGCAACTAATATATCACCGCCTGCCGATATAACTTCCTGAGCATTATGAAGCTTTATCCCACCATCAACTTGTATTTGAATACGTTCCAAACAATTATCTGATAGATACTTCTTTATTTTAGTAATTCTTTCATTGGATTCTTTTATAAAACCCTGTCCACCAAAGCCTGGTTCAACACTCATAACCAATATAAGATCAACTTTTTCAATATACGGAGCAATAACACTGAATGGTGTTGAAGGCTTTAATGATATTCCTACCATTTTTCCTGTAGATCGGATTAAATCTATTACCTCATTCGGATCATTTGTTGCTTCAATATGAAAAGTAATATTATCAGCGCCAGCTCTTGCAAAAGGCTCTACTAATTTTTCAGGGTCAACCACCATCATATGAACATCAATAAATTTATCAGTAACATTTCTTAATGATTTTACAACAGGAGGACCTATTGTGAGATTGGGGACAAACTGATTATCCATTACATCAACATGAATCCAGTCTGCACCTCCTTCATCACAGATTTTAAGAGCACCACGTAAATCAGAAAAATCAGCAGAGAGGATAGATGGAGCAAGTTTAAAATCTGAAAGCATATATTAGTATTAATTTAATTATAATCTAATCTGCGTCATAGAGCAGAAAATTATCATGGATAATGAAACTGTATTTTTTTCGCCATACCTGGATGAAGACTCTTATGCACTGGACAAGCCAGGGCAGCTTTCTCAAAGCGCTTTCGATCTTTTTTATCTATATTTTTACCCATATTTATATCAACAATAATCTCACTTATCCTTCTAGGATTAGAGCTCATTTCTTTTTTTACTGAAGCATTAGTTCCTGATATATCAATACCGTTTTTTTCTGCTACGATTGCCATTATTGTTATCATACAAGACCCCAATGCAGTAGCAACTAGATCTGTTGGTGAAAAGGCCTCTCCTTTGCCATTATTATCAATAGGAGCATCTGTAATGATTTTCTGTGCTGAGGCAATATGTTCTGCCTCTGTTCTAAGATTATTTTTATAGATTATATTAGCTTTACTCATTGTTAGATACAAACCTCCTTAAATATTCGCTTAAAGTTACCACCTAAAATTTTTCTTACTTCCCTAATTGTAAATCCATTATCTAATAATTTTTTTGTTAAAAATGGTAATTTTGTCACATCCTCTAATCCGAGTGGCATAATCTCAACCCCATCAAAGTCAGAACCAAGCCCGACATGATCAACACCGATCAAATCAGTTATGTATTTTATATGCTTAATAACATCATTAATATTCGGGACAATTCTGCTTTTTTCATGTTTTAACATTTTTGACTCAGCATACCAATAAGCATTTGATGTAGTATCATATTTTTCCACTAAAATTTCTCGCTCAAGGTCATATTGCATATCAATTATTTCTGCTTTCATTAAATATGTACTATCTATATAACCTGGATAAAAATTAACAAAAACCACACCACCATTTTCTCCAATAGCCTTTAGCTGATCATCTTTTAAATTTCTGTAATGAGGACACAAACTAAATACAGATGAATGAGATGCAATAATTGGTTTATTAGTAATCTTAATCACATCCCAAAAAGTTTTTTCGCCAGAATGTGAAATATCTATCATCACTCCAAGGTCATTACACTTTTTAACAACTTTTTTGCCAAAATCAGTAAGCCCAACTTCTTTTAATTTAGAAAGATTATTCGCCTCATCTTTTGCTGAGCTTGCAATACTATTTGAATTATTCCATGTCAAACCTAAATATCTCATACCTCTATTATAAAAATGATCTATTTTTTTTATATCATCGCCAATAATGTGTCCGCCTTCGAGACCTATCATACAAGACATTATTTTATTTTCAAGATTATAGTTTATATCCTGATAGGACCTGATTATGCCCCATTTATCAGGGACTCTTGAACATAAAAATTCAAGTTTACTAATCATTTTATCGGCAGCTTGATAATATTCAGACTTTTGAAATTCGTAAGGGCTGACCCAAACTGAAAACGCCTGTAAATCAACACCACCAATGATAAATTTTTCTAAATCAGATTGAGCATCAGGGAGGTTTGATAATATATCATAGCCTTCTAACGCTCTTAGTAAAACATCATTGTGCATGTCTGCAACAAAAGAATTCATATGGATATCATGGGTAGGCCTATCACAGCTAAATATATTTATGAAAAAATATGTAGCTAAAATGAAAAGGAATATGATCCTAGTCCCACTCAAATCCGGAAACATTATTAGTTTTTGAATTTACTTCAATGAGATTATAATCTTGAATCTGGTCAATGAAATAATAAAGAAATTTTGTAGAATCATTATCACTCAGCCATACGGAATCAGGCAAGCCAAGGTTTTCAAGTACAGAAGACTCACTAGGATTATCTCTTAGAAATTCCCACACCTCATACTCTGTCATAAGACCCATACTGAAAATAGTTTTCTGGACTAGGTCAGGGCGACTATTTTTTGTTGGTGGCATAGAAACTGGATCAGGAGCTTTTATTTTAGAAGCACATGAAAAAAACAAGAATATCAATATTAGATATTTAAAGATCACATCTAAAAATAAGGTATATAAAATTCATTATACAAGTAGACTAATATGAAATTTTCATTATTTTTTGAAATTCAAACATTTGACTTTAGATATTGGCATCAAAAAAAAATGTTTTAACTTCTAGTATGCCTGGTCCGAGGTTAAATCATGGCAAAAGATAAAAGAAAAAATAGATTCTACTTTAATGAAGATTTTTTAGGAAGTCCACAGGGTAGATCCGTCCGGATTCTATCAGAATATTATGGACCATTAAAAAAAATAAAAAAAAATAAAATCTATGATACTATCGTTTTCTTTGGCTCAGCAAGGATTAAATCCAAAGATGAGGCGAAAGATTATTTAAAAAAATTGGCTACTTCTAACTCTGATAAAGAAAAAATTAGAGCAAAAAAAGACCTCGAGATGAGTAAATACTATGAAGATGCCAGAGTTCTATCATATAAACTGACAAAATGGAGTAAAAATTTAAAAAGTAAAAAATCACGCTACATCATTACCTCAGGTGGTGGTGGTGGGATAATGGAAGCGGCAAATCGAGGAGCTAAAGAAGCAAAAGGTATTTCAATAGGCCTGACCATTTCTTTACCATTCGAGGCAACAAGCAACGAGTTTATATCTCAAGATTTAGATCTGAAATTTCATTATTTCTTTATGCGGAAATTTTGGTTTATTTATTTAGCTAAGGCTTTGGTTGTATGGCCAGGAGGTTTTGGTACGCTTGATGAAGTAATGGAGCTATTAACGTTAATTCAAACAAAAAAAATAAAAAAACGACTACCTATCGTTCTATTTGGCTCTGAATTTTGGAACTCGGTTGTAAACTGGAATTATCTTATTGAATGCGGAACAATATCAGAAGATGATTTAGATCTCTTTTATATTTCAGATAATGTTGAAGATGCGTACAATTATATAACTAAATACATTGAAGAGTATAAACTCAAAGGACCAAATTTTTAGATGTTAAAAAAACTCTCAGTTTTTATTTTACCAATACTCATGATAGCTCAGACTGAGCCAGTAGAGAATCTCCATAGAAACTCGCCTAGGGTATGGACGCTAACGAATGCTATGATACATACCTCGCCAGGTGACTTTATTAAAGATGGGTCTATAACAATTCGTAATGGAAAAATTGAGGCAGTAGGTAGATATATAAAAACGCCAACAGATGCATATGAAATTGATCTAAAAGGTGCACATGTCTATGCTGGTTTTATTGAAAGCTGGCTAGAATCAGAATCAATAATGGAAAAATCTAAAAGTGCCAGAAAACACTGGGACAAAAAGGTACGACCTGAAAATAGATCTGTTGATAACCTTAGCATTAAGAAAAAAAATATAAATGAACTTCGCTCTCTTGGTTTTACAAATGCACACATAGCGCCAAAACATGGAATCTTTAGAGGGCAAACAGGAATAATAAATCTGAAAGATAAGCCGAAACCAATAAAATCATCTATAGCACAAGTAATTGATTTTAGGTATAAAGAGAAAGGTAAAAGAACATATCCAAGATCCCTCCTAGGCGTAATTGCACATATACGTCAAAATTTTTATGATTCTGAGTGGTACCTAAAAGCACAAGAAATTTTTGAAAAATATCCAGCTGAAAATGAACCTCTTTCTTCAAATATATCACTCGAGAGTCTTGGAATGTCTCGAACATTAAATAAACCATTTATTTTTATTACGGCAAATGAAAACTATTCAGATAAAGCTATCAATATTGCAAATGAGTTTAACCTAAATACTTGGATTTTAGGTAGTGGATATGAATATAGAAGGCTTAATTATTTTTCAGAAAGAAAACCATTTTTTATAATTCCCCTAGATTTCCCTGTAAAGCCTACCGTAGTGAAACCAATGAGCGATCTACAATATAATACTGAACAATTAAAACACTGGGATATGGCTCCTGATAATTTATTTTACCTGAATGATGCGGGACATTATTTCTCAATCACAAGTCATCATTTAAAAAAGAAATCCCAATTTCGAAAAAATATAAGAAAGGTTATCGATAGGGGACTGAGTGAAGACATTGTATTAGCTGCTTTAACGACACAACCAGCTGAAGCATTAGGGATGCAAAAATCGCTAGGGAAAATAGCTCCTGATTATGATGCGAATCTTGTAGTAGTAGATGGAGAGTATTTTAATCCAGATTCAAGAGTGGTCAGTGTTTGGATCGAAGGTGATGAACACTATATTGCAGCTAAAAAGACTCCAACGTTTTTAGGAACCTGGTCTCTAAAATATAGCGGCAGCGCCTATGAGCTCAAAATTGAGGACCTTTTAAAGAAGAAAGATGTAGAAAACCAGAACCTAATACCAGGATTTACACAAAAAGATTATTTTAAAGGCACAATATCAATAAAAAATAAATCTGTTGATATTTACAACCTTGATATTTTTGAATCATCCATATCCTTTACCATTGATGGAACTAAGTTAGATCTAATTGGGACTTTTTCTTTTAGTGGCGAATTATCAAATGATCAAATAATAGGTACAGTAAAAAATCGTCTAGAAAGTTCACTTGCATTTCAGGCAGATAGAAAAAAAGAAGAGACTAAGACTACTAGAATTATCGAAAAACCGAGTGAACTATCTATCTTTTATCCAGAAGGAGCATACGGTTTACTTAAAAAACATCCTAAACCAAATGCAATTCTAATTAATGATGCTACTCTCTGGACTTGCGGTCCTAAAGGTACACTTGCTGAATGGGATATACTATTTGTTGATGGCAAAATTGAACAAGTAGCCCCTGATATTACTGTTCCTCAAGGAAGTGCTATCGTAATTGAAGGCGCAGGGAAACACGTCACCCCTGGCTTGATTGACTGTCATAGTCACTCAGCAGCTAGCTCTATTAATGAGGGAACACAGTATATTACATCAGAAGTGCGAATGCGTGATGTTCTTGACCCTGATGATATAAACATATATCGACAGCTTGGCGGAGGACTTACCACTGCTAACGTTCTTCATGGATCAGCAAATCCTATTGGAGGCCAAAACGCGATTATAAAGCTGAAATGGGGTGAAAGCTCTAACAACCTATTATTTAAAAATGCACCAGAAGGTATCAAGTTTGCATTAGGTGAGAATGTGAAACAATCAAACTGGAGTGGCACCAATCGCTATCCACAAACACGTATGGGTGTAGAGCAGGTGATACGTGACGCATTTCGTTCGGCGTTAGATTATAAACATGCAAATGATAATTATACGAGAAATTCAAAATCTCAAAGAACTAAAATCCCCCCAAGAAAAGATCTGGAACTCGATGCGCTTGTAGATATACTTGAAGGGAAAAGGCTCGTACACTGCCACTCTTATCGCCAAGATGAAATACTGATGTTAACTAGAGTCGCAGAAGATTTCGGTTTTAAGATAGCAACTTTCCAACATGTTCTCGAGGGATATAAAGTTGCAGAAAGACTCGCTGAACATGGAGCAGGAGCATCAACCTTTTCCGATTGGTGGCAGTATAAATTTGAAGTAATAGATGCTATCCCTTATAATGGTGCTTTAATGACAAAAAACAACGTCCTTGTTTCATATAATTCCGATGATGATGAGCTAGCTAGGCGATTAAATACAGAAGCTGCAAAAGCAGTGCAATATGGCGGAATCGACCCCAATGAAGCTCTTAAGTTTGTTACCATTAACCCAGCAAAACAATTAAAGATCGATAAATATGTTGGCTCTCTAGAACCAAAAAAAGATGCAGATTTTGTAATTTGGAATGGCGAACCTCTATCAATTTATAGTCATGTAGAACAAACATGGATTGATGGTATAAGATATTATTCAAAAGAAGATAATGATTTGCTTGAAGAAAGAGATACTGAACTAAGAAAAAACATTATTCAAAAGATTTTAGCCACCCCAGGGAAAGCAACTAGTGTGTCTAATAATAAAAATAGATCATCAAAATATGATTTAGACTTTCATTGTGATACCATTGATGAAACAGGAATATATAAAGATGAATAAATTTATATTTTCCCTATTACTTACTAGTATCATCCTATCAAATGATCAAATTCCAGGAGAGGTACAAAAAAGACCAATCCTACTTAAAGGAGGAATCCTTCACACGGTATCTACAGAAATACTAGATGGATACGATATACTTTTTTCAAAAGGTAAGATTGTTAGAATTGAAAAAAATATTATGGCTTCTCCCGAGACGGATGTATATGATGTCTTTGGCAAACATATCATCCCTAGTTATATAGCTCCAATAACGAGAATTGGACTTGTTGAAGTCGGACTAGTACGTCAGTCTGTTGACTATGCAGAGCGTGGCTTAATTAATCCAAATGTAAAAGCAAATGTTAGCTATAACCCTGACTCAGAGCTAATACCAGTGACTAGATCGAATGGTGTATTGATTGCGAATTCTGTTCCTACAGGAGGAAGAATTTCAGGACAATCATCCGTAATGATGCTTGATGGATGGACATGGGAGCAGGCCACTCTTAAGCACCCTTCGGGACTACATATAAACTGGCCATCTATGATTATTAACTATAATAAAACAATAAAAAAATCAGAAAAAAAACAAAGAGAAGATATCCAAAAATCAATACGTGATCTCGATGATATAGTTCGCAATGTTCGAGCATATTTTAAACGAATTAAACAAAGAAATCGAATGGCTGATGAACGACAAAAAGTTGACCTCAGACTAGAATCAATGATTCCATATATAATAGAGAAAAAGAGCATTTATATACATGCAAACAAAGCAAGACAGATTCAATCAGCGATTAAATGGGCCAATCAAAATAACCTGAAAATTATAATTGTCGGGGGAGCTGATAGCTGGAGATTAACAGATCTATTAGTTAAAAATAATATACCTGTTATTCTAGATCAAGTAGAAAAAGTTCCAACACGTAGATTTGAGCCAATACATCAACCATACAAGACTCCGTTCCTTTTAAAAGAAGGTGGGGTACAATTCTGCTTAAACACTAGGACTGGTTATCCTCATGATGGAAATGTCCGAAATTTACCCAATGAAGCAATGAGAGCAGCCGCATATGGACTAACAAAACCAGAGGCACTTAGATCTATAACCCTTAGCGCTGCAGAAATTCTTAATATTGATGAGTTAGTAGGATCTCTCGATGTTGGAAAGGACGCAACGTTCTTCATTTCTGATAAAGCACCTATGGAAATGTCTCCCAAAATATTAATGGCTTTTATTCAAGGTAAAGAAGTCGACCTGAATGATCGTCAAAAAATGCTTTATAAAAAATATCAGGAAAAATATCGAAGGCTTGGTCAATTAAAGCCATAAAATCTTATTATTGCTTAATAAATACCTAAATGGAAAAAAATACGAAAACATTAAATGTGGCAGTCTTAGGAGCCGGTGTAATGGGAGCTCAATTAGCTGCTTTATTTGCAAATAAAGGAATAAAATCCTATTTATTTGATATAACGATCGAGCTATCATCCAATGGAAAAGACCGTTTAAACACTCTAAAACCAGCACCTCTAGAAAAACCTGAATATATTGATCTTATTATACCTTGCAATTATGATTCTGATATTGAAAAAATCTCTCAAGTAGACTGGATATTGGAAGCCGTAGCAGAAAATCTTGATATAAAACTAAAAGTTTATAAAAAATTATTACCTTTCCTAAAAGACTCTGCTATTTTAACTACAAATACATCTGGCATAACGCTTAAAGAATTATCACAAAATTTTTCTTTAGAATTGAAAAAAAGATTTATGATTTCACACTTTTTTAACCCGCCTAGATATATGCGATTGCTTGAACTAATCAAAGGCGATGAAACATCATTAGATACTTATAATACGATATCTGATATTGGAAAAAATATTTTAAATAAAGGCATCGTCCCGGCAAAAGACACACCAAACTTTATTGGTAATCGCATTGGTATTTTTGGTATTATGTCTACCATAAATATTGCCATAGAAATGGGCATAAATATTGAGACTGTTGATGCCTTAACCGGCCCTATATGTGGTAGACCTAAAAGTGCAACATTTAGAACAGCAGATATAATTGGTCTTGATGTACTAAAAAATGTAGCAATAACAACCTATGAAAAATCAAAACAAGATGAATCTATAGAACTGTTTAAAATACCAAAAGTGATGGAAACTCTTATTAAAAAAGGTAGTCTTGGTCAAAAAGCAAAAACTGGTTTCTATAAAAAAGATGATAACGGAACTATTTTAGTCCTAGATCTTGATAGCAGAAAATATAGAGCAATTGAAAAAATTGAATTAGGATTAGATGATAATATTATTCAAAATGGCGATATTGGTCAGCAGATAAATGCTTTAATAAACTTAGACTCAAGAAAAGGAGAATTTTTCTGGGAGATTTTATCAAGGACACTGATCTACTGTGCAAACCGTATTCCTGAGATATCCGAATCATATAAAAATATAGATAATGCAATGAAATGGGGCTTTGGTTGGAAATTTGGCCCATTTGAGATTTGGGATATGATTGGTTTCTCCTCATCAGTAAGTAGAATGGAATCAAATAATAAAGCTATACCAAATTGGATAAAAGAAATGAAGTCTAAAGAAAATCCCTCCTTCTATTAGAAACTAATTAATATTATAAAGTGGTAATCTTTTTAAACTTTTTTCCTGAAATATTTTTTCATTCATTTCTGTATCTACCTTGACCTCCTCAAAAGAAATTTCAGTTTTATGATCTTTTTGTACATCCTTAACAAATATTTTTGACATAATATCGTAATTATCAATTTTTTTATATGAAAATGATTTCTCTTTCTTAAGCTCACCTCTTTTATCATAAGATTCTTCTTTTATAATATAAATATTTTCTTTATCAATCCAAATTTTATGTTTTGAGTATAAAGATTTCAGAACAGAGTTTGGTATAACTTCTATTACAAAGCAATCAAGTCCATTAACACTTTCATCATCTAATCTAGAGTAATCATTATTAACCAATGATCTACTGGTCATGTCTTCATAACTTAGATCAGAGCCCATAAAAGAATCTCCTTTTTTACTAGCCGATATTCTTCGAACTCTCTTGAATGCAGGTAGCCAGATTCTCATCTCGTTATCATGATTTTGGTATTCTTTTTTTAAAAAAGATATACCCTTATCATCTTTAGGCTCTATAAACCATATCAGCTGTAGCCTGCTGTCATCCATTGTCTTTGTTAGCATTACACTCTTACGTGTTTTTCCCTTGGAATTCGTTAGTACCATTGATGTTTTACTTACCATGTCTTTCGGCTTATCTTTTTCATCAAGTCTTTTAGCAATCTCATAACCAGATTGTGCAAACGCAATAGATATACTAACCAAAACTATTAATAAATTTTTCATACCATTAATTCTACCTTCTTACAAGATTCCCTTTTAATATTTCAGCAATAGCGGCTAAAAATGTTAGTGTTCCTATAGAAGTTGATATCATCGCAAAGACCATTAACCCTCCCATATATTGAACTGGAATAAAAGTTGAGAATAACAAAGCACCGAAAGACATATTTGAAGCTGAATCTAATATAATTGGATACCCAACTTCTTCAATCACATTATTGGTTAAATCTTTTTTTTCTGAAATATTAGATAATCGTATATACTGTGAGATATAGTGTATCGCAAAGTCCACGCCTACTCCTATAATGACAGATGCTAATAATGCGGTAACATGACTAAGATATATTCCAGATATCCCCATAAATCCAAAATTAATTACGACAGCCACAGATAGAGGTATTACAGCCATTACACCCCATAAAATTCTTTTAAAAAATATTGATGTTATCAAGCCTATAAGTATAATAGACATTATAATACTAATCACTGAAGATTCAACTACTAGATAAATAAGATCTCGAATAACTACAGCCATGCCAGTTACAGAACCTTTTTCTATACTTTTTAAGCTTGAAACATATTCCTCTATATTACCTACGATAGATATGATTTCATCTGTGGACATTACTCTACTTAAGGCAGTGACTAAACCAACACCATATTCATAATCTACCATTGAAGAGAAATCTTCAGGGTCACCAGACATAGAATACATAGAAAACAAATTATTTACCTTGTCCTGCTCTTGAGGTATTGATTCAAAATCTGGATCATCATCCATTACAACCCGATGCATTTGTTTCACTATATCTGCGATGGAATAACTTATTGTGACTTTTTTATTATTTTCCATCAACCTCTGCAAGGCTATCATCTCATTCAGTGTACTAGGGTTTTTCATAGATCCTTCTAGCCTAACTCTCACATCCATTGTTCCAGTCATCTCTTGATCTATGAAATCAATACTATTCCTAAACTCCGTACCCTCTCTAAAAAAACTAGCAATGTTTACATCTACTTTTAGATACATCAGTCCGAATACACCTAATAATGCGACTAAGGCACCAATGCCTAATATCAACCTAGGGTTCGATGTCACTTTTCCCCCAAAATACGCTGTCATTTTCTCAAAAATACTTGCTTGAGTGACAGCCTTCGATGTCATATTCCATTTCTTAATTAAAATTACTCCTGGTAAAAATGTTGAGCTTAGAATAAACGCATAAGCGATGCCTACACTAATACAAATGCCGTATCCCATAAGCTGCTTAATAGACGCAAAAGATAAAGATGAAAAAGCCGCAATTGTAGTTAAGCTTGTCAAAAATATAGGAACTAATAGGGCGCCCATCGTCGCTTCTAATGATTTTTGGACATCCTTTTTATTCCGCATTTCTTTAAAAAATTTTGTCACAAAATGAACTCCATCAGAGTTTGCTATTGTGAGCAAAATAATCGGCATTGAAGAGTTAATTATTGTAAAATAAAATCTCTCAGAGCCCGTAAAAAAAACCATCCATCCCATAAAGCCTGCCATGACCAAAAGTGACTGTATAATGATTGCAAACACCATGGCTACTGCGAATATATTACGGAGATTGATCATTAATACAATCGCCATTATTAGTAATCCGATTTTAAGTAAGATAGTAATATCATTTCTGATCATCGTTGGTACAGATCCAGTTATATAGGCCGTACCTCCATAATGTATATCATAGGCATTAGGTAAAATTCTGTCGCCTACTTCCACAACTACATTCCTCATTACATCATGAGGGACATCTTCATATGGCTGTATCATAATATTAAAATATTCATCACCCTGGCTAATAGCTCTTTTCTTTACAGATGGATTTTTTTCTAAATAATCTTTGATCTGATTAATCTGACTAGGAGTTAACTCTTGCCCAGGCTGTAGATCACTAATTTCCATAAAACCATTTTGACTATCCATTCTTGAAAGAGTAGCTATGCTAGATACTTTTTCAACTTGATCTAAATTCTCTAATGCTTCAGTTAATTCCCAAAGAATTGAAAAAGTTTCTTGACGATATATCGTTTTATTTTTATTACCAAACGCGATAAAAATAACCTCGGTACTTCCAAACTCCTCCTGAACGGCATCCCAAGATATTTTTGATTCTAATGATTCAGGCAACATCGCCATCATATCATCATCTATAACAATATGATTAATCCCCATACCCANAAACAGNGTAANTAAGAGGGGTAGCACTANAGATTTTTTGGGGTTAGCAANAACTTGCTTAATAATCCACGCTTTAATAGAAAGTGCCTTNTCCGTAGAGGTCAACGATTAAAATTCATTATCTTATAAACAAATGCCATGATNTCTTGAAAATTAACCTCTCCGTCTTCATTGATATCTGCGGGGGGGGTTGGNANATAATATCCATAATACATATCGCTTGTATAAAATAAGTCAAACAAATCAACCTTCTCATCAAAGTTCACATCACCTACTCGATAGTCTGGAAATCCNGTTGTNTCACCTCCTCCTAGAAAATCTATAGAATATTTTTGAGCTCTTGCCACCATTATGTTATTACCAGGGTGCGTATAATCCCAAACCATAAAACCNGTAGAATCAACTTCGAAAATTTGTCCATCATCNGCAACTGATATTANTGTGTTNCCATTTTCAAGCCTGAATGCACCGCTCTGNACATTAGAATGAAATCCTCCAGTATGCATCCAAATAGGATTATCAGGGCCATAAGGCTCCGATTCAGATATTATATAATTGCTACTATCAGAGTTAAGAGGAAGTACAAGCTCAAAAACAGCAGAACTATTTGAAGCGTAGTTATTATTATATAATATCAAATTTCCCTCTCCAGGATAACCTTCTTTGATCCAATTTACACCATGCTGACTATCTAACTTCTGATCNTTNCTTGAGCCTCTGTCATAGTTCGAGGGATTACCCCANCGATAAAGAAAATCTCCTCCTTTGCCAGAATTACCNCCAGTATGCCCAGCTGCCTCTTCTGTCGTTGTACTGTGATCAATTATGAATATCTCATTTTGATGTCTTGAGCTAATTGCNATATGATCTAAATGAGGATTGTAATCAATNGCATTAATNTGCATCCAGTCAGCGTTACTNCCGCCAGGNCCTCCNCCTCCACCGACTTCTCCTTTATTAATATCAAAAAGCTCAGGATGCTCTGAAACGACACCAAATCCAGGTAAACTAGCGTCATTGTCTTGGATTAAATGATCCCANAGATGCCACTCCCAAACTATNTTNGCTTGATTAGGAGGNACCATCTCNAACTCAANAATAGCNGTAGACCACATCTCTCCCAGTGGGTTATCTATTGTCTGCCGACCCATCGCATATGCCTCANTCGCTGTCTTTCTCTCCCATGCAATTACTAAGATATTCCCATTAGGCAAAGGTTGGACATCATGATGGTGTTGATAATTATCATCTGAAATAGTGAACTGCCATAATATCGAACTATCCCATGCTATATGCGCAATACCACCACCAACACCACCNGAGCTCATNGTCGGACTCTGGACTCTATATGGATAAATTATTGAACTNTCTGCCATTAAATAAGGCATACTCGCAGCGCCTCTTGAATGTGTCNANGTGTGNATCATATTCATATCATTATCCATTAAATAACTTGTTCCACCTGTCCCACCTCCTGGACCACCGCCAGTAGGNGAATACAACGTATATCCTTCAAATATTTGAGCATTAAGTAATCTCAAACTGAAAAAAAATAAGGTTAATATTATTTTAATAGGATAATTCATGTAGTACTTTCTGNCATATTATTACGAAATTCACAGATACTGATTATTAATTAGCATACATTTTAACGATTAGACTCTAACAGCGTCAAATGGTTAAATGTCTTTNTAATTTATAACTTTCTTATTAAAAAATTCTAATACTGAACAATAAACATTTAATTTATTAACATTGAANATGAACAGAAGANTAACAGCGTANAATGCAATAAGNAAAACTTTTGGAACATGGTNNAGTCCTATCATAACCGGTTTATTNCTACTTATTATGAAGACTTTTGTAAGTCTTGGATTAATCTTAGATAAACTTTTTTACAAAATCGCTAGAAAGCCTGAACTTATTAGACCAATTATAATNGTTGGGAACCCTAGGTCTGGAACGACATTCCTACAACGCTATCTTATTAGCTCTGGCCTTGGCGTTGGAGCTGAACTTTGGCAATTAATTTATCCTTCAATAATATTACAAAAAATCATTAGNCCATTGCTCCCCATCTTAGAAAAGATNAGCCCTGCTAGGCACCACTCTACTGCGGCCCATAAAACCAGCCTTACATCTGTAGAGACAGATGANGTTGGACTNTTCTTCCGACATTTTGACGGATTTTTCTTATATGGATTTTTATTATCTTTTGCAGATGATGATCTATTTNATTACTTNGATCCTAAAGTNCGAGATACAAGNAAGCGTGACTTTGACTGGTTTGAAAAAGTATGGTCGCGAACAGTTCTACATCAAAATGTGCCATATATAGGAAAACTATTTTCACTAAGTACAAATCTGCCTGCATTCCAATCTAGATTCCCCGAAGCAAAAATACTCTACATGATTAGAGATCCATTAAATGTTATTCCTTCAGGACTAAGCCTTGTCACTGGAGTTCTTGATAAAAGATTTGGGTTTTGGAATTTAAAAAAAGAATTACGTGATCGTTATATTGAGCGTCTCTATAAAGCGCTTATTACTCTCTTACAAAGATTTCATGAGGATTGGTTAAATAACAACATAAATAAATCTAATATTTTTATTGTTAGATATGATGATATGATGAGTGACTTTGATAATCTTATGAATGGTATACTTGATTTCATAGGACATGAACCATCTAAAGAACTAATTGATAAAATAATAAAGACCTCTGAAGATCAAAAAAATTATAAAAGTAAACACGGGTATGACCTAAATAAATTTGGATTAACTGAAGAAAGAATTAGAGAGGACTGTTACTTTATTTATGAAACTTTTTTGACAAAATAATGCAATTAAATACTAATATATTATTTTTAATAGCCCTCATTAGTATGCTTTCAACTATTGATGCAGAAGTCAGATTAGATAGTATAGAATACGCTCGAGATTGGAATATAATCCAAAAAAATAAAATTGAGATAAAATGGACAACCTATAACGGCTATCCTATATGTCAAACCTCTAGCGTTTTACCTTTTTCTATTCAATCAATATCATCAATCATTGAAGATGTAAAAAACTATCCACGCGTTTTTAGAAGAATTCATAAAACAAATATTCTTGAAAAAAATATCATTCATGTTATGCTAGATATGCCTTTTCTACTTGCAGATAGAGACTATGTTATCAAATATGAAAAATCCAAAATACAAAATGAATGGGAATTCACATTTAAAGCAGTTCAACATAAAAAAGCACCATTAGATAAAGATTATATTAGACTAATCAATGCTGCTGGGAAATGGAAACTTATATCAATAGATGATAACCAAACCTCAGTAAGTTATATATGGAATGGAGAACTTTTAGGAGATTTTCCTAATTTTGCACTTGAAAGAGCATGGAAAACGCAAGGAAATGAAATAATACATTGGATAAATGATGCACTTGATTAAAACTATATTACTTCTTCTATTATTTGTAATGAACACATCTAATAGTGAAACAATTAATACCTACAATGGGAATGTGAATTTCTATTATATATCAAAATTATCTGACCAATCCATCATTAACCTTCCTTATAGACTCGTTAATCTAAATATTGATCATCAAAATGGAGACCTGATGATTCGGTCTACAGTGGCATTAGAGCATAAACTTCGAGAAGACACTTATTTTCTATCAAATAACTCTCCCACCGATTTTGAATTAGATATGAGAGAATTATATTTACAACTATTTACATCTTGGGGCGAATTTCGAATTGGGAAGATTATTCACACATTAGGAAAT
>NHJO01000019.1 GCA_002169695.1 bacterium TMED217 | reverse complement strand
TCCATTTTAAAAAGTTGCATACCACCAACTTTTAAGAGTGGTAATACTGTTATTGCCATAACAATTATTCCTATACCACCTAACCACTGCATTATAGCTCTCCATAATAAAATACTTTTTGGACTACTATCTAAATTTAATATTACAGTTGAACCGGTAGTAGTTATTCCTGACATGCTCTCAAAAAAAGCCTCACTAGGTGTTAGACTTAAAGTTGATAAAATAAATGGAATACTTCCAAAAATAGCAACAAAGACCCAAGATAAAGTTGAAAAAAGGAATGTTTGCTGAAGATTAAGGTGTGATTCTTTTTCTAGATTAGTTAACACAAAAAGAACCCCTATAAACATTGTAATAAACGCTGAAGATAAAAAACTATGACTATTTTCATTATAGAATAGCTGCGTCATGTAAGGCACAAGCATAAATACGCCCAGAACCACTAAAAGAATGCCAATTATAAAAAAAACTGTTTTGTTTATCGCCATCTTAAATGAGATTATTTAAAAAATTGTAAAATTCAACTTAATATCCTGTATATATAACTGTATTTTACATATAAAATTTAATAAACCATACTTATGCTTGAAAAAGACTTAGTTCAATCTACTTCTTCCTGGCCATTTGTTGAGATTCGTAAGCTTTTAAAAGATAGAAAAGATTTAATTAAAGCAAAAAATAAAATAGTTTTTCAAACCGGTTACGGACCAAGCGGGTTACCACACATTGGAACTTTTGGAGAAGTAGCAAGAACTACAATGATGATTAATGCTTTAAATCATATAGAAAAAATTGATANCATGANTTAATNACNTTTTCNGATGANATGGATGGANTAAGAAAAGTNCCNGANAANATNCCTAACAATNAATTATTANANNANAANTTAGGNAAACCTTTNACNNNNATNCCAGATCCTTTTGGNAAATNTNAAAGTTTTGGNGAACANAANAATGAAATGCTTAAAGAATTTTTAAAAAAATTTAATTTTTCTTTTATTTTTNAAAGCTCTACTGACAATTATAAAAGTGGCAAATTTAATAGTTCTTTAGTAAGAGTCTTGGAAAAGTATGATGAAATTATGAACATTATTTTACCTACTTTAAGAGAGGAAAGAAGAAAAACATATTGTCCTTTTTTACCNATATGTCCTGACACNGGNAAAGTTTTAGAAATTCCATTAATTGAAATGAGTAAAAAAAAGGAAACTATAATTTTTAATAATAATGGTAAAAAATTAGAAATAGATATAAAAAATGGAAATTGTAAGTTACAATGGAAAGTGGATTGGGCAATGCGCTGGTTTACTTTTGATGTAGATTTTGAAATGTATGGTAAGGACTTAACTGAAAGTGCAATTTTATCAAATAAAATTTGTAGAGCATTAGGAAAAACTCCTCCAAATGGTTTTGCTTATGAATTATTTTTAGATGAAAAAGGAGAAAAAATTTCTAAGTCCAAAGGCAATGGAATTTCAATCGAACAATGGTTAAGATATGCTTCCCCAGAAAGTTTAGCTTTGTATATGTATCCAAATCCTAAAAGAGCAAAAAAACTATATTCNGAAGTTGTTCCTAAAACAGTCGATGAGTATTTATCTTTTATTGAGAAATATCCAAATCAAAAACCCAGTGATAAAATTACAAATCCTGTTTGGCACGTACATAACGGTAAACCTCCAAAAGAAAAAATTGTAATGCCTTTTTCCATGTTGCTAAATTTAGTTGGATCAAGTAACGCAGAAAATAAAAAAGTTTTATGGAAGTTTATTAATAGATTTCATAAAGACATTAAATCTATAGATCANCCTATACTAGATAAACTTACAGAGTATGCAATTAATTATTTTAAAGATAAAGTTGAACCAAATAAAAAATTTAAAATTCCTGATGATAAAGAAAAATTGGCTTTAAAAAATTTAATCAAAAGCTTAGAAAAAATTAATCAAGTAGATAAACCCGAGGAAATACAAACTATTATTTATACAGTAGGAAAGGAAAATGGTTACTCTTCAAATTTGAGAGATTGGTTTAAATTAATTTATGAAGTTATTTTTGGGGAACAAGATGGTCCTAGAATGGGTTTTTTTGTTAGTTTTTTTGGAATTAAAGAAACAATAAGTTTGATAAATANTAAAATAAAATAATTATGTTTTCAACTTTAAGACCATATATATTTTCACTTGACCCAGAGGTGGCACATGATTTTGCAATTAAATCTCTAAAGTTAAATCTCATACCGGAAAGTTTTTTTAATGTTTCAAACGAAGAAGTTTTAGAAATAAATTTATTTAAGAAAAAAGTTAAAAATCCCATAGGCTTAGCAGCTGGTTTTGATAAAAGTGCAGAAGTTTATAATTCACTTTTTAAACTTGGATTTGGATTTGTTGAAGTTGGAACTATTACTCCTAAAAGACAATTAGGAAACCCTAAACCAAGAATTTTTAGACTNGAAGAGGATAAAGCAATGATAAATAGATTAGGCTTTAATAATCATGGAGTAGAAATAGTTTCAAAGCGTATTTCTCAAAATAAGCCCAACGGAATTTTAGGAATAAATATTGGACCNAATAAAGATACAAAAAAAAAAAGAAGATGATTTCGTTTACTGCTTATCTCACTTATATAAATATTCAGATTACATAACAATCAACATATCGTCTCCTAATACGGAAGGCCTAAGAAATTTTCATGAAAAAAATCTTATGGACCAGNTGTTAGAAAAACTTAGTCAATTAAAAAAGAAAAAAAATATTAATAAACCTATAGTTATTAAACTTTCTCCCGATATCAATGAAAAAGAGATTAGTATGATCATTGAATTAATTTTTAAATACAAAATAGACGGTATAATCATTTCTAATACCTCTGATACCAATAGAGANAAATTAGTTGATAATAAAAAAAGCGAAGAAGGTGGTTTGTCCGGCTTACCTATAAAAGATTTATCAACACAAATGATTAAAAAGTTTTATAAGGAAGTTAAAAAAAAAATCCCAATAATTGGTGTTGGAGGAGTTGACTCAGGACCAAGCGCGTTTGAAAAAATTATAGCAGGAGCAACTGCTGTACAATTATATACNGGTATGGTTTATAAAGGCCCCGGAATAGTTAAGGAAATTAAAAAAGACTTAATTTCAACTTTAAAAAAAGAAAAAATTAAAAAAATAGGTGACGCAGTTGGAATTAATGCTTGACCATAAGACGCTCAAGTCTTATACCACATACTGAAATTTATAATATGTCTAAAAGATGCGAACTTACAGGGGTATCACCATTAAAAGGTCATAACGTTAGTCACTCTAACAATAAGACTAAAAGAAGATTTGTTCCAAATCTTAAAAAAGTTATTTTTAAAAGCGATATATTAAAAAAAAATATTAAACTGAATGTCTCTAATGCTGCAGTTCGNACGGTAGATTTTAAGGGTGGTTTGGATAAATTCCTTAAAACTGCAAAAAAAAATAGACTTTCTTCAAAAGTTAAAAAATTAAAATTCTCAATAATTACAAAAGCGTAAATATTTAATGTTAGCTAAATCTAACAGGCTCCTAGTCTTTCTTGCAATAGCTATGGGGGTTGTAGTTATTTTATCAAATTACTTGGTTCAATTTCCTGTTAACTATTATGGCTTACAAGAAATTTTAACTTATGGAGCATTTACTTATCCAATAACTTTTTTAATTACCGATTTAACCAATAGAGCTTATGGAAAAAAACTAGCTAGAAAAATTGTAAATATAGGTTTTCTAATTGGAATATTACTTACTTTGTTTGTTTCTACAAATTTTACTGATTATATCTCAGTAAGAATTGCTATTGGATCAGGCACAGCCTTTTTAGTCGCTCAAAACATAGATATAAANATCTTNGATAAATTGAGAGAANAAAAAAAATGGTTTATTGCTCCACTTGTTTCTTCTTTAGCAGGCTCAATGATTGATACATTTATTTTTTTTACAATTGCTTTTTATAAGACTGAAGTTCCATGGGTAACTCTTGCTTTAGGAGATTTTAGTGTAAAATTGTTTATTGCGNTAACTATGCTTATTCCTTTTAGAATACTTTTAAATAAAATGAAATCAATTTCAAATAAAGGTAACAATTATAAAATAGTTTAATGAATAGTCTTTTTATTTTTTTTTGAAAATAGATTAGTTAATTCATTAATCATAACGTCTCCTAAGTCTTGAACATCAGTAATTTTTATAGCTCTTTTATAATATCTTGTAACATCATGACCAATTCCAATTGCAAGTAATTCAATATCAGAATTATTTTCTATCCATTTAACTACATTTTTTAAATGACTCTCTAAATAATTACTATTATTAGACGACAAGGTTGAGTCGTCAACTGGTGCTCCGTCAGAAATTACCATTAGTATTTTTCTTTCTTCTTTACGTTTTAACATTTTATTAAAAGCCCATTGAATGGCTTCACCATCTATATTTTCTTTAAGAAGCCCTTCCTTTAACATTAGACCCATATTTTTTTTTGATTGTCTCCAAGGCGTATCAGCTGATTTATAAATTATATGTCTTAAATCATTTAATCTTCCTGGAAAAATAGGTTTTTCGTTGCTCATCCATTTTTCTCTGCACGATCCTCCTTTCCAATGTTTTGTTGTGAATCCTAAAATTTCAACTTTAACTGAACACCTTTCCAAAGTTCTTGATAAAATATCTGCACATATAGCGGCAACTGATATTGGCTTACCCCTCATCGACCCCGAGTTATCTATTAAAATTGTTACCAATGTATCTTTAAATTCAACGTCCTTCTCTTTTTTAAAAGACAATGAATTAAAAGGGTCCATTATAACTCTAGTAAGCTTAGAAGTATCCAGCAACCCTTCTTCTAAATCAAATTCCCAAGATCTATTTTGCTTTGCTAAAAGTTTCCTTTGTAATTTATTAGCTAATTTAGAGATAAAACTTTTAAGCTGCATTANTTGTTGATCAAGAGTTTTTCTCAGTCTATTTAATTCTTCCTCATTTTCTAAATCTTCTGCTTTAATTATTTCATCAAATTCACTTGTATAAGCTTTATATTTTTTATCGATAAGATTATTAATTGACTTTTTTCTATTTTCAGAAGTGTCAGACGGACTTTCAAGTTCTAAATTTTCATCGCCTGTATCTGACTCATTTGCATAGTTTTCCATATCAGGCGCCCCCGCATCTATCGACATTTCCTGTTTTTTTTCTTGTTTTTCTGCAGTCTTATTTTTATTTTCATTTGGTTTATCATTTGCAGCTTTTTCTTCATTATTTTCTTGATTTGTTTCTTTGTCATTAGAATTTTCATCTATATTCATTTTGGATATTAAATCAGAAACTAAATTGTTAAATTTGGGCTGGTCTTGAAATGAATTATTCAGTGATGANAACTTACCTTTAAGTTTTGCATCAATCTTTTTTTTTATTGTTTTTAATTCTTTTTCAAAAAGACTATCATTTTTTAAGTCTAAAATGTTTACTCTTAAGTAATTCTCAAATGCTTCAGAAAATTTATCTTCACTTTTATTTAAATCTAATTTTTTTAATCTTTCGTTATAATTTTTATTGATATTCTTCTTTACACCTTTAAATTTNATTGAACCAATTTTTTCATATCTTATCTTTTCAGCAATAGAATATAACTTTTTTGAGATACTNCCTTTTGGTTCATAGGTTTTAAGCACCTTTTGNTTGCTGTATCTTATTTTTAAAGCTTCCGAGTCTGCTAAAGCTCTAGCTTTGGTGTAATTAATTTTATTGTTGACACTTTCTAGTTCTGGAAGATTTATAACAAGTTTATTNTTATCTAATTTTTTTTGGCCGAATGAAACATCTATATTTTCAGTTTCTGAAATTGTTTTTACTGTTGAAATAATTGCTGTTTTAAAGTTTTCTAAAAAATTTTCATCTTTTTTCATTTTATTCAATAGTAACATTCACAGAGGATTCTGGTAAGTCATCACCAAAACATCTTTGATAATATTCAGATATTATCTTTTTTTCTATTTCATCACATTTATTTAAAAATGTTACTCTAAAAGCATAACCTTGGTCATTAAATATTTTAGTATTTTCCGCCCAGTGCAAAACTGTTCTTGGACTCATTACAGTCGAAATATCGCCATTTACAAACCCTTTCCTAGTTAAGTCAGCTACTTTAATCATATTATTAATTTTTTCTTTTCCCTCTTTGTTATTTAGACTTTTATTTTTAGCAAGAATTATTTCGAATTCTTTTTCATGTGGTAAATAGTTTAATGTAGACACTATATTCCATCGGTCCATTTGTCCTTGGTTAATTTGTTGTGTTCCGTGATAGAGCCCAGTTGTATCTCCAAGTCCTACAGTGTTTGTCGTAGCAAACATTCTAAAAAAATCATGTTGCTTAAGAACTTTTTTTTTATCTAGTAAAGTAAAACTACCATCACTCTCAAGCACCCTTTGGATTACAAACATCACGTCAGGTCGTCCAGCATCATATTCATCAAATACTAGTGCCACTGGATTTTGAATTGACCAAGGCAATATACCTTCTTTAAATTCAGTAACTTGCTTTTCATTTTTGAGAACTATTGCGTCTTTCCCAATCAAATCTATTCTGCTTATATGGCTATCCAAATTTACTCTTACACAAGGCCAATTTAAACGAGCAGCAACTTGTTCAATATGAGTCGACTTTCCAGTTCCATGATATCCCTGAATTAAAACTCTTTTATTAAATGCAAATCCAGAGAGAATAGCTAATGTTGTATCTCTATCAAACTTATAGTCCTGATCAATTTTAGGAACATATTCATTTTTTTTTGCAAAAGCATCAATTTCCATTTTACTGTCTATACCAAAAGTTTGTTTTACAGAAATTTTCATATCTGGTTTCAGACCATCTAAAGAAGTATTCATTATTTTTTCCCCATCGTTGTTTTTAATTGGCTGTACGCAAGTGTAATTTTTTTTAGTTTATCTTCAAATTTCTTATTACCTTGGTTTTTATCAGGATGATATTTCTTTACAAGTATTTTAAATTTTTTGTGAATTTCTTCCCATTTTGTATCGTATTTTAAATCCAAAATATCAAAAGCATCACGATCAGTGTTTGAAAGTTTAGTTTTTTTAAATTCTTTAAAATTTGAAGATTTAAATATATTTAATTTATCTTCTAAGGCATTATTCCATAAAATATTAAAAAAATTTTCTGAAGAACCAAAAGTTTTTGTAGATTTATGCCAAGTTAAATCTGATTTCACAAAAAATTCTATTTCTTGATCATTCATATTTTCAAAGTAATTCCATTTTTTATTAAAGATTTTAATATGCTCTAAACATAATAGTCTAAATTTTTTACTATTATCTCTTTCAACGGGGGCTTTGTAGATCCCCGGACTTTTACAGTTATCCCAATCACAAATAATTTTCATTTCAATTTTATTCTTATATAGTAAAATTACTCTTTATGATAAATTTTTTAAAAACTATTGAAGATAAGATTAGAAATAATATAGAGATAGAAAAAATAAAAATAATAGATAATACTCATAAGCATAAAAACCATAGATTTTTTGATATTAATAAATACCATTTATGTTTAGATATACACTCAAAGTATTTAAACAGTCTGGATAGACAAAAAGCACAGAGGACAGTAATGAAATTATTAGAAGAAGAAATGAAATCTAAAATTCATGCTCTTGAAATTAAAATTTCATAATCTTAGGAAATATTTTTTTTAAATTTTTTGAAGGTAATTTAATTTCTCCAGGCAAAGTAGTTTTACCTATTCTTTTTAACAGTATTAAACTAATATTTTTGTCATTATTTTTTTTATCATTACTCATTAAGTCGACAATCTTACTATACTCTGATTTTTTAAAAAATTTATTTATATTAAATTGAAGGTTATTTTTTTTATAAATTTCTAATACTTTCAGTAAAGTTTTTTTTGAGGTAATTTTTTTAAGGTAAGATAGTTTTGTTGCCAACATCATTCCCATTAAAACTGCTTCACCATGGTTTATATTTTTTGAGTAATTATTTTTAGTTTCAATCGCATGTGCAAATGTATGACCAAAATTCAAAATCATTCTTTCACCTGATTCTTTAAAATCTTTATTCACGTAATATAATTTAATTTTACAACTCTTATAAACTGCTAATTTTATTAGATTTAAATTTTTATTTTGCAATATCTCTTTGGAATTAATTTCTAACCATTTAAAAAAATTACTTTTAAAAATTAATGCATGTTTCAAAATTTCTGCATACCCACAAATAATTTCTCTTTGAGGAAGACTTTTAATTAATGAAACATCACTAATAACTAATTTGGGTTCATAAAATGACCCAATTAAATTTTTTCCATACTCTGAATTCACTCCTGTTTTTCCTCCTATAGAAGAGTCGACTTGAGATAGTAAAGTAGTTGGAACGTTAATAAAATTTATTCCTCTTTTAATTATACTTGATGCAAAAGCTGAAAAATCTCCTATTACTCCACCACCTAGGGCAATAATTATATCTGAGCGATTGAAATTATTTTTAAGACATTTTTCAACTAATTTATTTATATTATTAAAAGATTTTAGTTTTTCAGATGAAGTATATTCAAATATAAAAATTTTATAATTTTTTAATAAAGTTTTAATTTTTGTTTTATATTTTTTTGGAATTTTTTTATCTACAACTATTCCTACTTTGGTCGCTTTTGGACACAATTTTTTTAATCTAGGAGGTAAGATATTTAGAATATCATTCCCAACTAAAATAGAATATTGCTGACCTTTATTTTTAGCTTTTATTTCAATGTGACTCATAAATTTCGATTATTTTTTCAACTACAGCTGATTTAGTTTGAGCATTGCAATTTATTTTATAATTAGAAAGATTATACACATCTTTTCTTTGATGATAAATATCGTTTAATTTTTTTTCCAAATTAACATTATTTAATAAGGGTCTTTTTTTTGAACTCAAAGATCTTTTAAATAACTCTTTAATTTCCAGATCTAACCAAATAGTTATGCCACTTTTTAAAACCTTCTCTCGTATATCTTTATTTATAAAGGCCCCTCCTCCTAGAGCAATAACACAATTAGTATTTTCTAATTGCTTTAAAGTAATAATTTTTTCAATTTTTCTGAAGAATATTTCGCCTTTTTTTTCAAAAATTTTATTTATCGAGCTAGACTCTTGATTCTCAATGACCTTATCAACATCTATAAATTTTATTTTAAGTCTTTCAGAAAGGGCTTTTCCAATAGTAGTTTTACCAACTCCCATCATTCCTGTTAAAATAAGGTTTTTTTTCAAATAAATTCCTAATTTATAATTTGATTTATCACAAATTTGTCTTATTTATTCAGTTTAAATATATTTATTAACTATGCAACTTAAATTCAATAGACAAAAATCGCTAGGAGAGTCCTTAATTCATAAAATGATTAAACTCGTTTTATTAGTTTTTGTAATAATTTTTTTAATATTTTTATTAGATAAATTTAATTTTCCTTCACCAAAAAAGAATATTCAAAAAGACATAACGAATGAGATCATTAAACTTAAATAAATATTTTTATTTAATAATATATTTATTTATTTTTCCATTTTATATTTTTGCAGAAGAACCAGTAGATATATGGAAAAAAAATAACAAACAAATTGAAGATAAAACTCAACCCGAAAACTCGACAGAAATTAATAGCCCTATAAACACACAAAAGAAGAAAAATTTAATCGATATAACAATTGACGAAAAGTTTAGCACAACAGACTCGGATGAAAAAATTTATGGAATAATTGATCCAGAGGAAAATAATCTAACTTTAAACATGTGGCGGAATACTGATGGAAAACAAATAAAAGCTACTTTTAAAAGATTAAACAAGCTTCAACTATCTGACCTAGCTGAAGAAATTTTTATAAAAACTATCTTAACTAATTCATATTTACCTAAAAAAAATATGACTGATGAAGAATTCTTAGAACTAAAAATAAATTGGCTAATCAAAAATAATAAAGATAATTTATTAGAAGAATTTTTAAATAAAAATAGTGATTTCAAAAATAAAAAAAAAATTATTCAATATCTTGTTGATGCGAGCATAGCCAAAGCTAATTTAAATGAAGGATGCAAAAAGACAAATTTTATTAGTAAAGATATTAAGGACGCTTATTTAGAAAAATTTAAAATTTATTGTTTAATTTTTAATGATAAAAAAACTGCCGCTCAACTACTTTTTGATATTTTAAAAGAACAAGGTTTATCAGATAATTTTTTTGATAATAAGATAAACTATTTACTGGGAGTTATAGAAAAACCTAATACAAAAATAAAAGATGATAATTTATTAAATTTTTATATTTCTTCAGTGACAGTTCCTAATTTTAAATATGAACCTAGTGAAAAAACTAATAAATATATTTGGGAGTATATTAATGCAGCTAATTTAGTAAAAATTGATAATGTAGAAGATAAAGAGAAAATAAAAAAATTAGAAGTTGCAGCAAACAACGGCGCATTCAACAAATTAAAAATTTTTGAAATTTATAAAAGAATTCCTTTTGTTATCAATGATTTAATCAATGCTGAAGAAATTTTTAGATCATTTGATGGAATTGAGTCTCGAGCATTAATATATCAAAAATACTTACTTTCAGATAACAATGAAAATAAGATTAAATTATTATTTTTACTAAAAAATTTATTTAAAAAAGATAACCTTTCTAATATCTATGCAGAATTTTTAAGTGATAGGCTTAAAGACTTAAATGAAGAAGAAATTCCAGACTCATATAAAGATATTGTAAAGAAAAATATTATATTGTTAGAAAAAACTAAGTTTGGAAGAATTAAGTATGACGATAAAATATTACATCGATCAAAAATATTAAGATTTTATACTGAAGAAAATATATCTAAGCAAAAAACACAAAATGATTTAAAAAATATTTATAAAAAAGTAAAAAGAAATAAAAATTATTTTTTTTCTGCAAAAGATTTATCTTTATTTGAGTCTTTAAGAGCAGATGGTCTTTCAATACCAAAAGATTTAAACCTTAAAGAAATATCAAAAAAATACAGTATACCTGAAGACTTGTTGAAATTAGCTAAGAATCAAGAAACTGGGCTATTGGTCCTAAAATTTGTTGAAATAATAGGTGAGGACCAGTTGACCTATTTAGATGCCGAAACGATCTATTTTATTACACATATNTTAAATGAAGCTAGNTTAATAAAATTTAGAAATAAAGTTTTAACTAGAGCACTACCCTTAAGGACTTAATTATATTATAATTTTATAATGACTATTCGTAAAATTTTAGTAGAACCTGATAAATTTTTAAGACAAAAGTCAAAACCAGTTGACATTGTTGATAAGGATTTACAAACTTTAATGGATGATATGTTAGAGACAATGTACAATGCTCCGGGAATAGGTCTTGCGGCAATTCAAGTTGGAGTTCCTAAAAGAGTTATCGTAATCGATTTATCCAGAGACGGCGAGGAGAAGAGTCCAATGTATTTTGTTAATCCTGAAATAGTTTCAAGTTCAAATAATGATGCAACTTATGAAGAAGGTTGCTTATCAGTACCCGGACAGTTCGCAGAAATTGACAGACCAGATAAATGTCATTTAAAATTTCTAGACTACAATGGTAATAAAAAAGAACTAAAAGCGGAGGGATTATTAGCTACTTGTATTCAACACGAAATAGACCATCTAGAGGGAATCCTTTTTATTGATTATTTATCAAAATTAAAAAAAACAATGATTATAAAAAAACTATCTAAACAAAAAAAATCAATAGAAAGAATAGTAGTTTAATTTCAAAAAATTAATGTCAAAAAAAATAGTTTTTATGGGAACCCCAATGTTCTCAGTTCAAACGTTAGAAGTCTTAGTAAAATCAAATTTTGAGATATCATGTGTTTANACTCAACCACCAAAAAAATCTAAACGAGGTCAAAAAATAAATCTTTCACCTATAAATTTAGCTGCTGAAAAATTAAATTTAAAAATAAGAACACCAAACAGCCTTGAGACTGAAGAAGAATATAATTATTTTAAATCAATAAAACCGTATATTGTAATAGTTGTTGCATANGGAAAAATTATTCCTGAAAAGTATTTAAGTTTGTCAGAAAAAGGATTTCTCAACATCCATGCTTCTTTGTTNCCTAAATGGAGAGGCGCTGCACCTATTCAAAGATCTATTATGAATAGAGATAAAGAAACCGGAGTTAGTTTTATGATGATAGAAAAAGGCTTAGATGTGGGACCTTACGTCAATCAAATAAAAGTAAAAATTGACTCTCAAACAACGGCCGGATCATTAACGGATGAGCTATCAAAGGTTGGCGCTGATAATATTTTAAAAACTATTGACTTAATAGAAAATAATAAAATAAATTTTACNACACAGGATAATAGTCAAGCATCATATGCAAAAAAAATTAGTAAAACAGAGTCNAAAATTGTTTGGAAAGATAAAGCTGTAAATATAATAGCAAAAATAAATAGTTTAAATCCTTATCCAGGGGCTTGGTTCGAATTTAATGGATCAAGATATAAAATATGGAAAGCTTTAATTTCAGAAATGAAGGGTGTTCCGGGTGATATTTTAGACGAAAAACTAACTATTGCTTGTGGGGATCGATCTATTGAAGTTGTAAAAATTCAAAAAGAAGGAAAAGAAAAAATAGAGATTACAGAATTTATAAAGGGAAATAAAATTTCCAAAGGACAAAATATTTCTTAATGTATAACTATCAAATATTAGTCGAATATGATGGAACTAAATTTGTAGGATGGCAAATTCAAAAAAATGGGTTATCAATTCAAGAAATTTTACAAAAGGCAATAAGAAAAATTACTAAAAGTAAACCCAGTATTTTTGGCTCTGGTAGAACCGATGCTGGAGTTCACTCAGTGGGTCAATCAGCTCATTTTAAAATTAAAAATAGAATAAAAAATTTAAAAAATTTTACTAAATCAATAAATTTTTTTATCTCAAAATATAGTATTTCAGTACTTAAAACTGTTAAAAAACCAATAAACTTTCATGCAAGACACAGTGCAGTAAAAAGAACTTACAAGTATTATATTATAAATAGAAAATCACCATTAAGCTTAGATAAAAATAGAGCTTGGCATGTAAAAAAAAAACTTGATATTAAATTGATGCAACAAGGCGCAAAGCTATTAAAAGGAACGAGAGANTTTTCCACATTTAGATCTTCATCTTGTGGAGCTAAATCACCTATTAAAACTATTGAAATAGTTAGAATAAAAAAAATCAGTAAAAAAATAGAAATTACTTTNACTTCAAAATCTTTTTTACAACAGCAAGTTAGATCCATGGTTGGATGTTTAAAATATTTAGGTGAAAATAAATGGAGTTTAAAATATTTTAAAAATTCATTAATTTCTAAAAAGAGATCAATGTGTGCACCACCTGCACCAGCTTGTGGACTATATTTATATAAAGTNAATTATTAGAATAAATTATTTTAATTTATATTTTTTAATTGAATTATAAGAAATGAATAAAATAGATATTAAATTTTGCATAATATTAAATTTATTATATTTTTTATTTATTTTCCAAATCCAATAACAATTTTTAAGCTTNTTACTTTGCATTGAATTCTTAGATATTCTATATTCTGTTAAAGTNTCATTAAGACAAAAAGCTTTACCAATATTTTTTAGGATTATACATTTATAAAAAAAATCCTCACAAATTTTTGTATTTGTAAATTTATATTTTTTAGCAATATCGCTTTTAATCATCATCGAACTTGTACAAATCGAAGTATTTTTAGTAAATTTTTTGAAATCAAATTCTTTTGGTGGATTGATAGTATTTAAAAAAATCTTAGTATTTACTGATTTAAACGTAGAGTAATTTGTATAGGTAAATAAATATTGATTTTTTAACATAAACTTTATTTGTTTTTCTAACTTATCTTTTTTCCATTTATCGTCAGAGTCGATAAAAGCTAAATATTCAGAATCGCTATTTCTTATAGCTAAGTTTCTACAAAAGGCAGTTCCCATATTTCTTTGGAGTAAAATAATTTTAAATTTTTTATGATTTTGATATTTTTTAACAATTTTTAGAGTTTCTTGATTCGATTTGTCATCAACTAATATAACTTCCCAATTAATATAAGTTTGTTCAATAATAGAATTAAGAGTTTCAGAGAGATATTCTTTGCTATTATAATTAGGTAATATTATGCTGATTTTAGGATTTAACATTTTAATTATCTTAATATATTTACAAGAAACACAATATTCAATAAAACTTAGCAATGCAAAAAAGCAATTTTATCTACCAAATTTTATCTTACCCTTTTTTCTACATTTTATCTCAAAAATTAATGTCTAGTCTTTCCTTTAATGAGTCAATTGTAAAAAAATATGTAAAAAAAAAATTTATTAACATCCTAGATGTTGGTTGCGGTCCCGCAGATATCTTAAATGGTTTAGATCATATAAATTATTACGGGTATGATATAAATGAAAGCTATATTAATTTTGCTAAAAATAAATATAAACACAAAAAGCCAAAATTATTTTGTAAGAAATTTTCTAATAAAGAGATAAAAAAACTACCAAAATTTGATATTATTTTATTATCTGGTTTAATTCATCACTTAAGTGACAAAGAATCAAATCAACTTTTAATATTATGTAAAAAGGTTTTAAAAAAAAGAGGAAAATTAATTACAATAGATCCAGTTTTTATAAAAAATCAGAATCCAATTGCTAGGCTTTTAGTTCAGTTAGATAGGGGTTTAAATGTTCGAGATAAATATAATTATTTAAAATTGTTTAAAAAATATTTTAAGAATTGCTCAAATAAAATTTATATTCAAAAATTTATTCCTTATACAATGTTTGTTACTTGCTGTAAAAATTAAGTATAAAATTGTTTTAATTATAATAAATAAATGCTCCTACAAAAAAAATTAGAAAGTATGTAAAAATAAACGATAGTTTTTCAAAAGAAAGATTTATTTTTTCCTTAAAAAAAGTAAAGATCATTATAACGATAAGAGGGTCATAGTACTCTTGATACATCGGATTTATTGCAACACTTAATAATAGAAAATATAATATTATTAACCTGTCATATAAAGTCGAGAAATAATATAATATAATCACTGTAGAAATAAATATAATTATTCCTAAAAATAATTTTTGATAAAACAAAGAGTTAAAAAAAATAGTTGCTAATTTATAAAAAACACCATTTCCAAACATATATTTGCTAGTTGACTCATAATAGAAAAGAAAAATTAAGATGTAAAAAAAAACAATAAATAATGTAAGTAAATTTATCTTATTAAGAAAAAATTCTTTAATTGAATTAATTTTTTTTTTTAAAATTATAAAGGGAAGCACATAAAAAGCTATCATTGATAGAGAATAGCCCACATTTTCATGGGCAAGAGATCCAATTCTACTTGATGCACCTGGATGAAGAATAGATCCCCATAAATAAATTAAATAAAGATAAGGTAAAGCAAAAATTGAATAGAAAAAAATTGCACTTATTTTTTCATTGCTTCTTCCTGTTTGAAGAATGATACTAAAAAAACATAAAATAGGAACTATTAATAGCTTTTGGTCAAAATAAAAGGCTAAGCTACTAAGTAAACAAGTAAAAAAAATATTTATTATACTTTTATTATAATGATAATTAAAAATTGCTAAGAAAGATAAAATTAAAAAAAACAAGCCATAATTTTCCTGCAAACCCCAGAAAGAAGTAGATCTAAAATAAGGACTTATAAAAATAATTAAAGAGATTATTAAAAAAAAACTTTTTTTTTGTTCAGGATATTTCTTCATTAAGGAAATAAAAAATATGACAGGCAGTAAGAATGAAAGAACGAATATACTAATTCTATACTGGTAAAAATCATTAACAAAGGGATTAAAGTATTTTAGAAAAATATAGGCTATAGGCAATCTGCCATCAAAATAATCTTCGTGGATAACAGCACTTTTTAAATCATGATTTAAAAATATTTGTAAATTGGACCATATATGTTTAGAGTCATTAATAGCACCCCCAGCTGAATTTTCGTCTATAACAAAACCTATAACAAAAGATGAAATTACAACAATTGTTAGTAAAGATAATAAAAGTTGATTCGAAATCTTATTTTGCATTTTGTCTTATTCTCCAACGTGAACCTTCACGAACTATATAACCACAACAGTTTTTAGCTCCACATTTACAAATGTAATCTTTATAATCTTTGTCGTACCCAAATCCATAATCATAGGACAATTCTTCACCTTTTTTTATATCCCTCAAGGCAAATATCCATAATTTTAAACCTCTTCCATCCACTTCACAATTTGGATTGCAAGAATGATTAATTAATCTTGCCGTATTATATTTGAAATCACCATCAAGATCATATTTTTTATTTAAGTTAAATAAATAAATTGCTTTATCATTATCATATTTAGGATTTTTTTCTGTTTCCTTTTTGGTAATAATTTTTCCTTTGTAATAAATAATTTTTGTACCTTTATTAATATTTTTTGCAGCGTAAAGGCCTTTATTATCAATATT
The DNA here is from genome assembly GCA_002169695.1 of bacterium TMED217. Classification (GTDB taxonomy): domain Bacteria; phylum Fidelibacterota; class Marinisomatia; order Marinisomatales; family UBA1611; genus TMED80. The sequence continues at coordinate 11,973 of NHJO01000019.1, read as the reverse complement.
AGATTTTCTTATTTTATATAACTTCACTTAAAGTACTCTACTAAAATATCATGATAAATTTTTGTCAATTTTTTAAGATCAGAAATAGAAACACATTCGTCAATTTTATGCATTGTCTTATTTACTAATCCAAACTCAAGACAAGGAGAAATTTTTTTAATAAATCTAGCATCAGAAGTTCCACCAGTTGTAGCAAATTTAGGATTTAATTTAGTTACTTTTTTTATGATTTTTTTTGCCATATAAATTGTTTTTTCTGGCTTAGTAAGAAAGGCATCACCATTTATGTCATAATGAATTTTAAATTTACATTTATTCTTTTTACAAATTTTTTTTATAGCAGTGTTAATTTTTTTTCTTAATGATGAAGCAGTATGAATATTATTATATCTAATATTAAATTGAGTTTTAGCTCTAGAGGGAATTACATTGTGAGCTTTATTATCAACGTATATACCAGTGAATTCAAGGTTTGACGGTTGAAAATTTTTATTTCCTCTGTCTAATTTATTTTTTTTTAATTCACTACAAATAGCTACTAAAGTGTTTATAGGATTATTTGAAAGATGTGGATAAGCAACATGTCCCTGAATACCAAAAACTTCAAGAGTTGCAGAAAGACTTCCTCTTCTTCCTATCTTGATCATTTCACCTAATTTTTTAGGATTAGTTGGCTCACCAACTATACAAAAATTTATTTTTTCTTTCTTTTTTTTTAAATATTCTACTACTTTTTTTGTACCGTTAACTGCTTTTCCTTCTTCATCTCCAGTAATTAAAAAGCTTATAGAGCCATTAATTTTACGATTATTTTTTAAATATTTACTAACTGCCGATGTAAAGCAAGCAATTGAACTCTTCATGTCATTTGCTCCACGGCCAATTAAGTAATTATTTCTGACAATTGGCTTAAAGGGGTTAATAGACCAATCTTTGTAATTTCCCGGAGGAACAACGTCTGTGTGACCAGCATAACAGATATTAGGTTGTTTTGTTCCTATTCTTGCATAAAGATTTTTTATAGGTTTGCTTTTTTTATCTTTAAATTCCAAGATCTTGCATTTAAATCCAAGAGACTTTAATTTTTTACTTAAGAACTTTATAGCTCCAGCGTCTGCAGGAGTAATACTAGGAAAACGAATAAGCTCTTTTGATAATTTTATTTCATCGATAATTGGCATTAGTCTCTCAATAAATCATTTATAGAAGTTTTACTTCTAGTTTTTTCATCAACTTTTTTTACTATTACTGCACAATATAGAGACGGGCCATCTGGATTTTTTTTATTTGGTAAACTTCCTGGAACAACTACGGAAAAAGCAGGAACTTTTCCATAAGAAATCTCTCCGGTAGATCTATCAACTATTTTTGTTGAGGCTCCGATATAAACCCCCATTGAGATAACTGAACCGGTTTCTACTAAAACTCCTTCAGCTATTTCTGAACGAGCACCAACAAAACAGTTATCTTCAATAATAACTGGTCCCGCTTGTAGAGGCTCAAGAACTCCTCCTATGCCAGCTCCACCAGATATATGACAATTTTTTCCAACTTGAGCGCACGAACCTACTGAGGCCCAAGTATCAATCATGGTTCCCTCATCTACATATGCTCCAAGATTAACAAAACAGGGCATAAGGACAGCATTTTTTGCAATGAACGAACCTTTACGCACTACTCCATTGGGAACGTGTCTGTACCCGGCTTTATCCCAATCCTCTTTTTTCCAATTTACTGATTTTCCGGGAACTTTATCATACCAAGATGTGTAAGGTCCCCTTAGAATTTCCATTTTATTAATTCTAAAACTTAAAAGAATAGCTTTTTTAATCCACTGATTTACCGTCCATCCATCGTTCTTTCTTTCAGCAACTCTGATTTTACCTCCATCAAGCAGATTTATAGTTTCGTTTATAGCATTAAGAATTGATTTGTCAGACTCTGCATTAATTTTTTCTTTATTATCAAAAGAGTCGTTTATAATCTGTTCAAATTTATTTAAGCTCATTTATCTCCTTTAAAAACTTTGCAAGATTATCAGTTTTATAATTAATAAAATCAGAGTCTGAAAACTTTGCTGCCCACGGCTCATCATTTTTAATCCAAACAGTTTTCATACCTAATTCATGCGCTGGTTTTAAATTTCTTGCGATATCTTCAAAGAATATACAATATTGTGGCTCAATTTTGTAATTTTCTATAATCTTTTTATATGGTTCAATGGAGGGCTTGGGTATAAAATCAGACTCAACAATATCAAACACACCATCAAAAAGGTTATCTATTCCAATTCTTTTAGTAACATTGGTAGCATGAGCCTTAGATCCATTGGTAAATATAATCTTTTTACCAATTAATTTTGTAATTTCGCTTTCTAAAAACTCATCTTTTTTTAAAAAACTTAAGTCAACATCATGAACAAATTCGAGAAATTCATCTGCATCTATTTTATGGTTTTTTATCATACCATTTAAAGTTGTGTTGTATTCATGAAAATAATTTTTTTGTATTTTTCTTGCCTCTTCGATTGAAACATTGAGTTTTTCAGATATAAATTTTGACATTTTTTTATCAACTTGATCAAAAACTTTAGTCGCTCCATCATATAAGGTATTATCCAAATCGAATAACCAATACTTAATTTTTTTAAGCTCTTTCATTTTCTTATCAAAGTCCCCGCACCTTTATCTGAAAATATTTCAAAAAGTATTGAATGAGGTTTTCTACCATCAAGTATAACTACACCTCTAACACCATTTTCGACAGCATCAATACAATTTTTTATTTTTGGCAGCATACCGCCTTGTACAATTTTTAGTTTTACTAAGTTTTCTATATCAAATGGTTTGATTTCAGATATTAAATTTTTTCTATCATCATAAACACCTTCTACATTTGTCATTAGCAAAAGTCTTCTAGATTTAAGTTTTTTTGCAATAGCACTTGCAGCTGAGTCTCCATTTATATTATAAGTTTGATTGTTATCATCTAGGCCTAACGGAGCAACTATAGGTATTTTATTTTGAACTAAGATATCTTGAATAATATCAACGTTAATGTTTTTTGGAACACCAACAAAACCAAGTTCTTTTTTATCAGGTATTATGTTTATTATATTATTAATTTTAGTATTTATTGGAGTTGCCTCTAACCCTCTTTTTTTTAAGGCATTAACAATGTCGTTATTGAATTCAATTAATACCCTTTCAACTATTTTAATTACTTTTTTATCTGTGACTCTCAATCCATTAATAAATTTTGTTTGAATGTTTTCTTTAAGTAATTCTCTCTCTATTCTTGGACCACCACCGTGAACAACTATTATTGAAAGACCTAATTTATTTAGTATTGTAATATCTTCTATAAAATTATTAAATATTTTTCTGTCTATTAAAACATTTCCACCATACTTAATTACTATTAATTCTTCTTTATATTTTTCAATATATTTAGGAATATTATTTATATCTGGCGCCTCTTTAGGCCAAAACTTTTTAATTTTCTCTAAAGATTTTACCTCAGACATTTAATTGGTTTTGATTTTAGTCTTTTTCATTATTACCCACTGCTGAGCAATGGTTAGGATATTATTTACTGTCCAGTAAACTACTAAGCCTGAAGGAAATGTTGCTAGAATTATTGTCAAAAAAATTGGAAAGAAAGCAAATATTTTAGCTTGAATAGGGTCTGCAGGAGCAGGGTTCAATTTTTGTTGCACCCACATAGATAAGCCCATTAGTATTGGCCATATCCCTATGACAAGAAAACTAGGAGGATCCCAAGGAATTAAACCAAAGGCATTAAAAAGAGAAGTTGGGTCTTGTGCAGATAAGTCTTTTATCCATCCAAAAAAAGGCTGATGTCTCATTTCTAAGGAAATGAATAACATTTTATAAATAGCAAAAAAGAAAGGAATTTGAATTAGTACTGGCAAACAACCAGATGCTGGATTAACTTTTTCTTTTTTATATAAGGCCATCATCTCTTGTTGGAGTTTCATTTTGTCATCTTTATGAACTTCCTTTAGTCGAACCATTTCGGGTTGTAATGCTTTCATTTTTGCCATTGATCTGAACGAGTAATTTGCGAGAGGAAAAAACAACAACCTTATACCTATTGTAATTAGAACTATAGCGATTCCAAAATTTCCGGATAATTTAAATAAGTAGTCTATTATAAAAAATAACGGTTTTGTAAAAAAGTAAAACCAACCCCAATCTATTGTCAAATCTAACTTTTCTATATTTTGATTTGCAGCGTAAGCATCAATAGTTTCCACTTCCTTAGCTGCAACAAATAATCTGATATTATTTATATTGCTAGAAGAAGGTTTTATAGTTGTAGGATTATTTAAAATATAATTGGCTTTGTAGGCATCTTTGTATAAGAATGTTGATTTAAAATTTTGTCCTTGTTCAGGAACTAAGGCCGTCATCCAATATTTATCTGTAATTCCCAACCAACCTTTGCTCGCGTCTCTGACAATTTTTTTATCTTTTATGTCATCATAATCATCCTCCTTAAGCTCTTCGTTAAAAACTCCTATAAAACCTTCATGCGATATATAAAAATTTTGAATATCATCTGGAATTTTGTTTCTTGTTATTTGAGCATAAGGATATAAATCAATTGAATTATTTGTGTTGTTCTCAACTCTTTGAGATATTTTGAATAAATATTTTTCATCTAATTCAATAATCTTTTTAAAAACAATCCCATCTCCATTCTTCCATTGTAATGTTACGGGCTGATTAAAGCTAAGGACATTATTACCAATAACAGTCCACACCGAGTTTAGCGAAGGAACTTTAATTTCATTTCCTATACTCGTCCACCCTGTTTCTATAAAAAAACCATTTTCAGTTTCTTGAGGATTTAAAAATATAATATTTTTATTATCTTTTAAACTTTGTTTGTGTTTTTTAAACGAAACATCATCAATTATTCCACCCTGTAAAGAAATAGATCCAATTATGCTATCGTTTTCAATTTTAATTCTATTTTCTTTATTTATTGAGTCTTCCCTTGAAATTTTATTTATTTTTAAAGTCTCATTTATATTTGGTGTGATGTCATTGTTAGTATTTTCAACTTTTTTTGATAAATTGTTTTTAGTCGGTTTAGGAGTTTCAAAAAATGCTCCCCAAAAAAGTAAAACTGACATTGATAAAGCTATAGCTATAAAAACATTTTTATTGTCCATTAAATTTTTCCTTTATGTATTTTTTTTTAGGAACAAAATCTAGTCCAGAACCGCCACCTAAACACTTAACTGGGTGACACTTTAAAATTCTTTTAATACCTATATAAAAACCTTTTGAGAGTCCGTGCACACTAAGACTTTCAATAAAATATTCAGAACAAGTTGGAAGATATCTACACTTATTTCCAAAAAAAGGTGAGATAAAATATTTATAAAAATTTATTAAAAAAATAGTTGGTACAATTATTAATTTAGACATTTTATTATTTTATTTTTTTAAAGCATTTAATCATAGCTAATTGAAGCACGCTTGATTTTTCTTCATAAGCTTTTGATTTACCAAAAACTATATAAGTATAATCTTTATTAATTGCACCCTTTATTTTCAATAATTTAATCACAATTGCTTTTAGTTTGCGTCTTATTTTGTTTCTTTTCACAGCATTACCAATTTTTTTTTTCATTACGAAGCTTATTCTTAAATTATTGATGTTTGTATTTTTCAAAAAATTTTTAGCAGCAAAAACTGAAAAAAAATCTGTATGAAGTTTTTTCTCTTTTAATATTAACTTAAAGTGGTTGCTTTTTTTTAAACTTTCAAGCTTCACCATGAGAGGAAATTATGTTGATATTGTTTTACGACCTTTAGCCCGTCTTCTCGCAATTAGCTTACGACCACCTTTGGTAGCCATTCTTGACCTAAAACCGTGTCTTCTTTTTCGTACTAAATTACTTGGTTGAAAAGTTCTTTTCATAAATATTTAAAGTTATATAATTAATTATGTCACTCATGTACAGTTAATAGTTAACAATGAATTTGAATTTAAAACTAGCATTAGCAACAATATACATTATTTGCCTTGGTGTATTACTCTTTTTTGTTTTTAGCAATTTAGAATTAAGAAATCTTACTAACTATACTTATATTAAGGATATAACTTCAAATTTTTTAGCATATAAATCCGCTAACTTACTTTTGTTTACTTTATCATTTATTTTGATTTCTATTCTATGGATATTTCTTTTAGGTTTTGGATCTCCTATAGTAATAGTAGCTGGTTTTTTATACGGAAAGTGGTTTGGCACAATTCTATGTATTTTATCATTTAGTATTGGCAGTTCATTTTTATATTTATTTGCTCAAGTTTATTTTAAAAATTTAATTTTAAATTTTTTAGAGTCAAAAATTAAAAAATTTAAAGATTTATTTAATAAGAATGAATTTTTGTATTTTATGTTGTTTAGATTAGCAGGAGGCGGCGGCTTACCATTTCCCATTCAAAATCTTTTACCTATAGTTTTTAATATGAAAGTTAAAAATTATTTTTATGCTACTTTCTTAGGGTTGGCTCCAAGTACATTTATTGTGTGCTCGCTAGGATCAGGAATAGAAAGTTTAATTAAGAATAATGATAGCATAACTTACTTTGACGTTATTTTAAGTCCAGAGATTTATTTACCAATAATTGCTTTTTTATCAATTTTTATTTGTGCTTATTTAGTAAATAAAAAATTTTTTAAAAAATAGTTTGTATATGACATGTTCGATTACACAGTATTATTTAATTTTTTTAACAAACCCTTAGGCATGAGATATGAAGTTTAAAGGTAAAAAAATTACAATATCTAAAAATTGGTTACTATGGTTACTTTTTGTAATATTATGGAATTTTGGTTATCCAAAAGCTAGTCCTTTAGAAGATGTAGTAGTTGCTGTTTTATTATCTTTCATTTTTATTTTTCTTAAAAAAAAATTCAATTAATCATCCTCTCGTAAGAATAGAATTTTATTAAAATATAAGATACTTGCAAAATTTCCATCAACCGAGTAAATTGTATTAGATGCAGGAGCAAAAATGGGAATTCACTACGATTACAAATCAACTAGGAATGAAAAAGCTTTGAAAAAAGAGGCAAAGAGAAAAGCTAGGATTGAGCAAAGAAGAGCAAAAAAATTTAGCCATACTAAAAGTAATGAAAGTGAAAAAAAGATGCACGACATTGATAAGCCGATTACTCTTGAAGATCTGACTAATCCAGACAAAGACTAATTAAAATGAGATCTTTTATTAAGAAAGACTCTCGCATTATAAAGCGCGAAAAAGCTTTAAAAAATAATTTAAAAAAAAGAAAAAAGTTTAAAGAAAAAAATAAAAATAAATAATGACAGTTTTAGCAGATAAATGGATAGCAAAAATGGCAAAAACAAAAGGGATGATAAAACCTTTTGTTTCAAAACAAACTAGAAAAGGTAAAATATCTTTTGGTCTATCCTCTTATGGTTATGATGCTCGTGTATCTAATGAATTCAAAATATTTACCAATGTAAATTCTGGAATAGTAGACCCAAAAGTTTTTAAAAAAGAAAGTTTTGTTACTAAAATTGGCAAAGAGTGTATTATACCACCAAATTCGTTTGCACTAGCCAGCACTATTGAATATTTCAAGATTCCTGAAAATGTATTAGTTATTTGCCTGGGTAAATCTACATACGCCCGATGTGGCATTATCGTAAACGTTACTCCTTTAGAGCCTGGCTGGGAAGGACATGTAACTCTAGAATTTTCTAACACGACCCCTTTGCCAGCTAAAATTTATGCTAACGAGGGTGTAGCACAATTTGTTTTTATTAAAGGTAATGAAAAACCCAAAGTTAGTTATGCGAAAAGAAAAGGTAAGTACATGAAACAAAAAGGTGTTACCCTACCTAAAGTTTAAAATATTTCATGAAAAAGTTAATACTTAAAGGTAAAAATTATTTATCAGGACAAATCTTAATCTCAGGTTCTAAAAATGCAACACTTCCAATTCTAGCAGCATCTATTTTAAGCAGGACAACTTTATTAAAGAATATACCTCTAGTTAAAGATGTATTTACAATGGTGGAACTTTTAAATTCAATTGGATCAAAGGTAGTAATAAATAAAAAAAATAATTCTTTAAAAATTTTTAACACTAAAGACTCTTTGAGTACTGTAGCACCATATAAATTAGTAAAAACTATGAGAGCAGGAATACTTGTACTTGGTCCCCTTTTAGCTAAATATAAAAAGGCAAAAGTTTCTCTTCCCGGGGGGTGCGCTATTGGTACAAGACCTGTAGATCTTCATTTATTTGCATTAAAAAAATTAGGCGCAAAAATTAAAATTAAAAATGGATACATTTATGCTTCTGCAATAAATGGGCTTAAAGGTAATAAAATTAGATTCCCTACTATTTCAGTTGGAGCAACAGAAAATGCCATTATTGCATCAGCTCAAGCTCAAGGAAAAACAATTTTGCAAAATTGTGCTATTGAACCAGAGATCATTGATTTAATTTTATATTTAAAAAAGCTTGGCAGTAAAATTTTGATTAAAAAAAGAACAATAATAATTTATGGTCAATTCAATCCTATCCCAGCAACTCATAGCATTATGTTCGACAGGATTGAAGCAGGCACATATTTAATAGCGAGCGCTTTAGTGGGAAAAAAAATTTTAATCTCTGGGGTAAAACCAGAAGTTATAAAAACAGAAATTCAAATTTTAAAGAAGATGGGGGTAAAAATTAAATCAGAAAAAAACAAAATTATAGTTTATGAGTCAATGAAAATTAAAAGAATAAGTTTAAAAACAGCACCCTATCCAGGATTTCCAACAGATTTACAAGCACAAATAATGGTTTTGATGACAAAGGCTAATGGAGTGTCAAAAATAAGAGAAAATATTTTTGAGAATAGATTCATGCATGTTCCAGAGTTAAAAAGAATGGGAGCAAAGATTACTGTAAAAAATAATGTAGCTAATATTGATGGGCCAACACATTTATCAGGTGCCGAAGTAATGGCTACAGATTTGAGAGCGTCTGTTTGTTTAGTACTAGCAGCCTTAATAGCTAAAAACAAAACAATAATTAATAGAATCTATCACCTTGATCGAGGTTATGAAAATTTAGAAAAAAAATTAAAAAAATGTAAAGCAGACATCAAAAGAGTTTAAGATGAAAAATAAAAATTTAAAACTTATAGCAAAAACTGACGACGACCTCAGAGTTATCTCTGCTCATTTACAAGACGCTATTGTTTTAACTTCAGATATTGCGCATTTAAAAAAAAATAAAATTTTTCTTATCCAGCTCAATAGATTTATGTGGGAAGATGTAGAAAAGGGTGTTTTTAGAAAAAATAAAAGAATTAGAACTTTCTTAAAATTTGAAAATATAACTAAAGTATTATCTAAAAATATTATTCAAAAGAATAAAAGCAGATTTCTTGATTTTTTAGCTATTGAAAGCAAATTATTGCCTGATAAAAGCTATGAAATGAATTTAATTTTTTCGGGAGATTCTTTGATAAAAATATTTGCTGAGGTAATAGAAGTAACATTAGATGATCAAGGAAATACCTGGGAAAGCAAAACAACGCCTAAACACAAATTTTTATAATGCTTAAATATTTAAATGGAAATAAAAATAACTTTATCAAAAGATTAGACAATATTCTTGATCAAAGAAGAATAAAAGCAACTTTTAAATCTACAAAAGTAAAAAAAATAATTGGAGATGTAAAAAAAAATGGGGATAAAGCTGTATTAAAGTATGAAAAAAAGTTTTTAAAAACAAAAAAAATCAATATTAAAAATTTTAAATTTTCAAATTCTGAAATTAAAAACTCTATAAAAAAATTAAATTCGGAAACTAAAAAATCAATCAATTTAGCATTTAATAGAATTTACAAATTTCATAAAAGACAAAAATTTCAATCTTATGTTTTAAAAGATAGGTATAAAAATAATTTGTCATATACATCTAGCCCTATTAGTAGAGTTGGTGTTTATGTTCCTGGAGGAACTGCTAGCTACCCAAGTTCAGTTTTAATGAATTGTATTCCGGCTTTGATAGCAGGAGTGAAAGAAATTTACATGACCACACCAGCTTTAAATCAAAAATATAATTCAGCTGTTTTATATGCAGCCAAAAAATGTAAAATAAAAAATATTTATAAAATTGGAGGAGCACAAGCGATAGCTGCCTTAGCGTTTGGTACCAAATCAATAAAAAAAGTTGATAAGATTGTTGGACCAGGAAATGAATATGTCGCTCTAGCCAAAAAAGAAGTTTATGGAGAAGTAGGTATAGACTCTATCGCTGGTCCATCGGAAGTTACAATTGTTTCTGATCAGTCATCTAATCCCGAGTGGATTGCTGCTGATCTTATAGCTCAGGCAGAGCATGATAAATATGCTCAGTCAATTCTTATAAGTAATAATAAAAAATGTATTAAAGATGTAAATGTTCATTTAAAAAAACAGTTAAAGAAATTACCTAAAAAAGTTATTGCGACTGCTAGTCTAAAAAAATTTGGTATGTCAATTTTGTCCAAAAATTTAAACAAGACGATAGATATAATAAATTCAATAGCACCCGAACACCTAGAGATATTTATAAAAAAGCCTAAAAAAATTTTAAATAAAATTAAAAATGCGGGTTCGATATTCGTTGGAAATTATTCTCCAGAGGCTATGGGAGATTATTTAGCGGGAACAAATCATGTTTTACCTACAGCTGGGTCTGCAAGATTTTCTTCAGGATTATCAGTTCATGAATTTTTAAAGCGACATTCCATTATAAAGATATCAAAATTAGGTATTGAAAGATTGGGTACATCAGTTATAAATTTAGCCCAGCATGAGGATTTAATTGGTCATGCTAACTCAATTAAAATGAGATTAAAAAGGAAATTATAATTGGCAAAGCAGGAAACTTTAGAATTTAAAGGAAAAGTGACAGAGTTATTACCTAATGCGATGTTCAGGGTAAAACTTGAAAACAATCATGAAATATTAGCTCACACGGCTGGCAAATTAAGAAAAAATAGAATAAGAGTTTTAGCAGGTGATAGTGTTACGGTTGAAATGACGCCGTATGATTTAACTAAAGGAAGAATTACTTTTAGATTTTAGTTTATCAGGCCTTGTAGCTCAGTAGTAGAGCAGTACCCTGAAAAGGTATGTGTCGTAAGTGCGATTCTTACCAAGGCCACCACTTAATTATAATGCAATGGATAAAATAAAATCAGATATTGAAATAGCTAGAGCTGCAGATATCAAACCAATTAACGATGTGCTTTCCAAAGCTAATATTCCGGATGATCCTTTCGCTTTTAGTCCTATGGGACGTCACATAGCAAAATTAAATTTAGATTATATTTCTTCATTAAAAGAAAAAAAAAGTAATTTAATATTAGTTACAGCTATAACTCCAACTCCTGCAGGTGAAGGGAAAACCACAACCTCTGTTGGGTTGAGCGATGGTTTAAATAAAATTGGAAAACAAGCTGTGGTTTGTCTCAGAGAACCTAGTTTAGGACCCTCATTTGGAATGAAAGGTGGGGCAGCGGGAGGTGGATATGCTCAAGTTATTCCAATGGAACAGATCAATTTACATTTTACAGGAGATTTTCATGCAATTACATCCGCTCATAATTTACTTTCTGCCTTGATAGATAATCATATTTATTGGGGAAATAAATTAAATATAGATTCTAATAATGTAGTTTGGAAAAGAGTGGTAGATTTAAATGATCGAGCTCTTAGAAAAATAGAAATTAATTTAGAAAAATTAAAGGCTAATACTCCTAGAAACGATAGCTTTGATATTACCGTAGCATCAGAAGTAATGGCAATTTTCTGTTTATCTAATAGCATTCAAGAATTAGAGGAAAAAATTGGTCACAGTACTGTAGCATATTCTAAAGATAAAAAACCTATTTACGCAAAAGATTTAAAAGC
>NHJO01000018.1 GCA_002169695.1 bacterium TMED217 | reverse complement strand
CATTTGAGATTACAGTGACGCCAAGATATGTAGATGAAAAGAGAATCGTTGTAAACGTTCAATTGACGAATCTAACAAATAAACCATTAGATTATTTAGAAGGGTTTCTTCTAGAAAGAAATTCATCTAGAAAATTATTAGATGAGAAGAGGGTCATTCTTACAGCAGGGTATGAGGCATCGTTAGAAACCGGTTTTGCTTCTACAAGGAGTGTCTCCTATGCTGTTGGGAAGGGCAAGCCAAATACTTATGAATTTGTGATATCAAAACTTAAGTTTTTTGGAGAATCAAAAATATTTACATGGCACCCTAAAGCTGGTTACATACGTATAGAGTAATAATTATATAATAAATTAGAATTAAATAGACCCCTAGCCTAATAGCTGGGGGTTTTTTATTATGACAAGTATTAATGATAAAAAAACATGATTATAAAAATAAAAAAAGCAAATTGGATAGAAAAAAAATAAAATCTGGGGTAACATGGACAGGCGCGTTAAAGCTTGGACTTTTTATTCCAGTTTTGAGAAGATCAATTAACAAAAAAATTAAGATACCAAAAATAAACTTTCTATAAAATGAATTGATAATTAATAAGAGGTTAAAAATGAAAAAACTTGTACTTATTGTTTTATTTACTGCTTTAAATGGTAATAGTCTAAGGTTGGTTCAAGATTATTACGATAATAGAATACCAAAGAAAATTTTTACGTATAGAGAGACTTCAAATAAATTGATTTTGAAAACCAGTACGTCTTACTATAAAAATGGTCACATTAGTTATAAAGTAGAGTATGATTCAGAAGGTTTAAATAGTAGAAAGACTTGGTGGCATAACAATGGAAATAAAAGTAAAATGATTACATTCAAAGAAGGTGTGGTTGACGGGGTGTGGTTAACCTGGTCTTATGATGGTATAAAAAAAAGAGAACGGTTCTATAAAAATGGTTTATTGGTTAATGAACGTATTCATCAAAAATAAGTAAAATAAAAATAGATTTAATATTAGGATCAAATTAAATATTAAAAATATTTGTTTGTATATTTCATTAGGATAATCAACTCTGCATATGGAATTATTTAAAGTAAAATCCAATATCGATGAAAGAGCTAATGCTTTAACTTACCAGATTTCAACTGTTGGGACAATTTTTGCAGGACATCTTGCAAATAACTATCATTTAACATATGATGAGCATTTAAGATTAATATTGATTTCCACAGCTCAGCAAATTCATATAATTGATAGATTATTATTGGAAAATAATTTAGAGTATCGTAAAGAAATCATTCATAGAATATTTATAGGCCAGGCGAGGATGATTGCAGGATTATGGCCGAAGTTCTTTGAAGAGGGGTCATTAGAATTTTTTTCAGATAAACAATTAGAATATATGCAGTATTCTCTTAAAATAGGAGAAGATGGTTTATCTTACCCTATGGGGTCTTTATTGTGGGAATTTGGAGAAGAAATAGCATTGAACAGTAATATGAAAAAAAATCATCAGATAATTTTGACTACAATGGGTACATATAAATTTTATTATTATAATAATACTGATATAATGAATTTTATAATGGCTTAATTCCAATTTACAAAGGATATGAAATGAAATTTTTATTAATCAATAGTCTTATTTTTCTAGCTTTTTTATCATCATCAGTTATTGCTCAAGAGCAAAGGCTAATGTGGAAAAAATTAGTTGAAAAAAAAGGTGTAATGTATGCCTCTGATCAAAAAAAGCCATATACCGGTAGGGTTTTTGATAATTATAGAAATAAAGGTAGAAAACTGACTGGTGCTTTTCGTAGCGGAAAGAAACATGGTGACTGGACATATTGGAATGAAAATGGGAAAATTGAAAAAGAAGAGTCTTATTTCCAAGGTGATAAAAATGGTGATTGGATATATTATGATGATAATGGTAAAAAAATAAAACTTGAAAAGTATCAGAAAGGAAAAACTACTGGTGCTAAAATTTATTTTTATGATAATGGTAAAAAAGAAAGAGAAGAGTTTCATTTAAAAGATCTAAGAGATGGTAAATGGACAGCATGGTATAATAGTGGTAAAAAAGAAAGAGAAGAGTTTTATAAAAAAGGTAAAAAGGTAGGCAAGTGGAACTATTATAATCCAGAGGGACGGAAAGAAAGTATTATTTCATACAAAAATGACAATAAAGATGGAAAATCTATATATTTCTTTATTGAAAATAAAAATAAAGAGCGTGAAGAAAGTTGGAAAAAAAATATAGAAAATGGTTTGTGGGTATGGTGGAACGATAATGGGGAAAAAGTTAAAGAAGGTAATTATAAGGCTGGTCAAAAGCATGGTATTTGGATAACCTATAATGATAAAGGACAAAAAATTGAAGAAAGTCAGTGGAAAAATGGGGAACGCTATGGGAAGTCAACATTATGGGATAAAAATGGTAGTAAATCTATTTTAAAAAGTTTTAAAGAAGATGAGAAAGATGGGCTATGGGTTTGGTGGAGTATAAATGGTTCTAAAATAAAAGAAGGCAGTTTTAAGCTAGGTGATAAAAATGGTAAATGGACATACTATCATCCAAATGGAAAGAAAAAACGTGTTGAGAATTATAATCAAAATAAAAAAAATGGTAAACTTATTTTATGGTATGAAAATGGGCAAAAACAAAGAGAAGAATCATATAAAAAAGGTGAGAAACATGGTAAATGGATATATTGGTTTGATAATGGAAGGTTAGAAAAAGAAGAAAAATATTCTAATGGTATACAAACAGATGGTAAGCATTATGATTATTTTGATAATTAACCATAAATATTTTTGTGAGTAGAAATATTGATTATGATATGAGCTTAAGTATTTTTGATTTTTTCTTTTCTTCCTATTTAATTGAACATGGACCTTATTGATCGTATAAAATCAATTCTACCTTTTTGGATAGTGTCTTCTTTTTATTTTTTAATTCCATTTATTAGAAGTCCTATCGATGCTCCTAAATTTTTTATAAGTATTGATAATTTAATTCCATTTGTCTGGTGGATGATAGCCCCGTACTATATTTATTATATTGGTTTAATTATGCCTTTGATAATTAAAGATAAAAAGATGTTAGATCACTTTGTACGTGTATGTTTAATTTTATTATCAATATCATATTTTACTTTTATTATTTGGCCAATATCATGCGAGCCAGTTATGCTTAGTGTGACCGAAAACCCGCTATCATTTTTGTATAGCGCAGTTGAGATTGCATGGTTAAAACAAAATGGATTACCATCGGTTCATGTGACAATTAGCCTATTTACAGCATTGGTATTAGGTGTCTATAGGCCAAAATATAAAATAATATTTTTAATTTGTGCTTTTTTAGTATTTCTTTCTACTTTTCTGGCTAAACAACATTTTATTGCTGATGCATTATGTGGGTTGCTATTATCATATTTTGGTTTTTTTTACTGGAATCGAACTTTATTAGTTAAATGAAAAAATACCTTATTCGCACATTAATAATTTTATCATTATGTTTTCTTACATATTATTATTTGGCAATATGGTATACTCATTTATAAGATATTTAATTTTTAAAATATATTAACCTAATTTTAATAAAAAAATGAAGATTACATTGTGGATGTTTATTGTTATGTTATTTTGGATGTTTCTTACTTCTGGTTTAGTGTTTGGATTATATACAGTTTTTAATATGCCTGACGAAGTTGCTGGGCCGATGTTGTTCTTGGGTATTGGAATAGCTATTTCTTCTACAATTAATTACTATAAATAAATGAAAAACATATTAAGACCATTCTTTTTATTATTACTGCTAGCAAATCTCATGGGAAAAAATTTTGATGAAAAAGAATTAATTTTTGTTTATAATGTGAAAAGTGGTCTATTTAACGAGTTGCTTGATTTTGCTCATAAGATAATTAGTCCTGAGACTTATGAGTGTAATCTCTATGCTATTACATATGGTACTTTTAAAATGGAAAAAAGATGGTCTCGTTATATACAATCATTGCCTCTTAAATCGATTTTCACATATAAGGATGAAATTTCTAAAAATAATCTACCAAATGTAAACTTACCTTCGATTTTATTACGAGAGCATAATGATTTAATTGAATTATTAACTTCTAGGGAAATCAATGATTTGAATAATTTTGATCAATTGATTAGAGTCCTTGATAAACGATTAGAGGAATACGGGATGAAAACAGAAAAATCTAAAAGAGTTAATCTTAGTGATGAAGAGTGGCAAAAGAAACTAACTCCTGAAGAATACCACATACTAAGAGAAAAGGGCACAGAAAGACCTTTTACTGGGGAATATGATAAGTTTTACGAAGAGGGTATATATAAATGTGCGGGCTGTGATACGGAACTTTTTACTTCAGATACTAAGTACGACTCTGGATGTGGGTGGCCTGCATTTTATGAGACAATGCCTGGTAAAATAGAAGAAACTGAAGATAATAGTTTTGGAATGACTAGGATAGAAATTACATGTGAAAATTGTGGCGGCCATTTAGGGCATGTTTTTAATGATGGTCCTAAACCAACGGGGATAAGGTATTGTGTAAATTCCGCATCTTTAGATTTTAAACCTGAAAATAAAAAATGATAAAAGGTATAGTAAAAGAATATGATCGTTTAAAAGGATTTGGCTTTATTACTGGACAGGATGGAGAGGATTATTTTGTCCATATTAGCGGGCTAAGAGAGCATATTAAAGATAGAGGTCTAAGAATAGGTCAAAGAGTTTCTTTTGATGTTGATTATGATATGAAAGGTGATAAAGCTATTAATGTACGAGTGGACTAGTTCTATCTAAGATCCTACTTTTCTAGTATCTTCATAATTTGTCATTTTTTTGATAAAGTCTGATTCATCTTTTGCCTGCAATAATTCACTGATTTTTATATTTTCTCGTATTGTTATGGAAGGCTTTAATCCATAATCATGTCCTGGATAAATATATGTATCTTTTGGGAGCTCAAGTAGTTTTTTATATACAGATTTATATAATTCGGTTATATCGCTTTTATTACTTACAGTCCTACCTGTCCTTCCAACAAATAGTGTGTCGCCAGTAAAAATTACATTTTCAATTAAATAACAAATTGAATCAAAATAATGTCCAGGTGTGTGTATTGACTGAATTTTTAAGCTCCCAACTTTAATAGTCGTATTATTAGATGCGGGCATAAAATTATTATCAAATATACTTTCTGAATCAGGGTGGCCAATTATTTTTATAGAAGGAAATGCGTTTACATAGTTACTAATATATTCTATGTGGTCTCTATGAGTATGTGTAATTAGAATCATAATTGGATTAGTTTTAATAAATGGCTTTAATCTATCTAGTTTTAAGCTAGCGTCAATAATAATTTCAGAGCCTGTACGCATACAGGTAACTAAATATGAAAAATTCTTATCAAATCCACCTTTAAAAGTTTGAATAGAGAAGTCTGTTTTTATCAAATTTATATTTTTCATTATACTATAAGTTATTGTTATTAATTTATACTTGTAAATTGAGATAATATGAAATTATCTTATAATAAATGATTCAATAGATATATGATACAAAATAATGAAAAACTTCCTTGGATTCTTATTTTTGGAGGAAGTGCATGTTTAGTTTTACGTCTTTTTATTGCTTTATTTTCTAGTCTGAGTTTTATTGATTGGCTAGCTATCATTTTTATAGTATCAGGATTAGTTCTTTTAGTTCTGAATAATAAAAACAATTAAAGAGATAATATTTTTTCATAATTATATTTTTTTAACTAGAAAACCCGGAATGTTTTATGAATATTAATAAAAAGCCAGTACATATTTTTATCTTTAATATCACCATATTAGTGATAATATTTTCTTGTCAATCAGAAACTGAGAATACTCACATGCCTATTAAGAATTTTTCAAATAGTAAAGACTCTATGAGCTACTCTATAGGTGCGGATATAGGTGATAATTTAATAAATCAAAATGTGGATATTGACTATGATGCATTTATAACTGGGCTAAAAAATGGATATGAAAAAAAAGAACACCTTCTTACTATGCAAGACAGGAAAGGTTTATTTAAATCCTTACAAAAAAGAATGCGTGGCCGTCAGCAAATTGAATCACAAAAATCATTAGCTGAGGCAGAAGCATTTTTGGAAAAAAACAAATCTGAAAATAAAGGAATAATAAAAACAAACTCAGGTTTACAATATAAAATTATTAAGGAAGGTACTGGGAAATCGCCTGACTCAGCATTAGACCAGGTCCGTGTTCATTATGAGGGAAAACTAACAGATGGAACTATTTTTGATAGTTCTTATGAAAAAGGAGAGCCATATGTAACAAGATTAGACAGGGTCATTAAAGGCTGGACAGAAGGTGTACAGTTAATGAAAGAGGGTTCTGAATATGAATTTTACATTCATCCAAATTTGGGATATGGCGGTAGAAGGAATAATAATATCCCTCCAAATAGTGTTTTAATATTTAAAGTGGAGTTACAAAAAGTTTTTGATAAGAATATTAAATAAAAAATAAATATTTTATAAGTACCCCGGACAGGATTCGAACCTGTGACCCCCGGATTAGAAATCCGGTGCTCTATCCAACTGAGCTACCGGGGCATATATAGTATATTATTATATGCCAAAATTACTTTTAGATTTAGCATTAATTGCATTAAAATATTGCTGAATTTTCTCGAGGAGGCCCCCTCGATAATATTCTTGACATCAATAATGATTAATTCGTACTATTGAGAGGCAGAGTAAGGGAGTTTTTACTCTAACCACAACCATAAAAACAAATCAAAAAAACTAAATGGAGGATTTAATGGCTGAAGTAGTAAAAAATACAGGTGTAACTAAGGAAAAAGGTTATCTATATTATCTTGATAAACAAGGTGATGTTTCTCGTTCAAAAATGGCTCGTGCTGGTAAAGGCGGAGGCAATGCTGAAAAAGTCGCTACAGCAGGAGTGACTAGAGAATCTGGTTTTCTTTATTTTATTGATAAAAATGGTGATGTAGCAAGATCGCCTATGGCTCGAGGGCGGAAATAGAAAAGATCGTTAAAAAGGCCCTCATTCGAGGGCCTTTTTTTTTCTTTGCAGATTATTTAAATGTCTTAAATTCCGAGAGGAAGTTTTTAACATCCTTAATAGATTTAAATAAAAAATGAAAAATATTATAAAAATATTATTATTACTTTTAATAGCATTGGTATTTATTAATCCTGTAGGAGTATTATCTGCAGATGATGATCAGTTGTTTGGTGGTTCAAAAGACAAAGAATCTGAATCAAATAAGAATGCATCAAGCAAAATGGTGAAAGATGATTCTCCTATAAAAGAAATGCCAAAATTATCACCTCCAATTTCAAGAAATAAGATTGAGTCAGTTATACCAGTTAAAAGATTACCTGATGGATGGGTTTTTAGAGATGAATTGCTAGCGCCATGGGCCACAAGCTTACCTGCGGTATTAACTATTGTTCCAGATACAACTGTTGAAGTTGTTTATACTGATGAATCAAGGACAACAAAAGATGGCATTGTATTACCTATCAAAAGAGCTACGGTAGAGTTTAATTATGTTACTCGATTAACGATAGAAAGGATTACACTTGGTTTCGTTAACATAGATTACGTATACAGTACAACAAACAATAGTGACTCTCATTATATTTTAGAGAGTGTCGTTAAAAAAATTAAACTTAAAGATACAGGTTTTCCTCAACTTACTGCTGAAGATGTTATTAAGCATAAAGTTCTTATGGAATATGGAACGCCGAAAGAATATGATGGTGTATGGCATAATTATGGTGATGAAAACTCAATTTTTAGAGTGCGAAAACTTGATGAGAGGAATGTGAAGGTTGAAGTAGATGGTTTACAAATAGCAGACAAATTAAATAAGGCTATTGAAGATGTTTACTCTCAGCAAGGTATTGAATATAAGAAACGTCTGATGATGGACGGTATTGACCTCTAATCACCTGAATATAGATTTAATTTTTTATAATATTAGAAGGTCTGTTTTATCAGGCCTTTTTTTATTTTTACTATCTCACATTTATGGGAATAATTATAATCCAAAAATTTCAAGTATTGAGATTATTGGATTATCAAAAACCAAACCATATATTGTTAAAAGAGAAATACAACAACTAATTAATTTCCCCCTTGATTCATCGATAGTAAAGCTTGATAGAAATCGTATTTTCAATTTAGGATTATTTGACGAGGTAAATTGGCAATTAGTACCTTTAGAAGATGGTTCTGCAGTCTTAGAGTTTAGTTTGATTGAGTCTATTAATAGATTGCCTCCGTTAATACTTCCTAGTTATGATGAAGAGAAAGGTTGGTCTCTTCGTGGAGCTTACTTAATAAAAAATTTTCAAGGAAAAAACAGAACTATTGAATTAAATGGTAGTATTGGCGCACATGAAAAAATTCAATTATTATTTAGTGATCCGTGGATATATGGTAATCATGTTTCTTTACTTATGTATATAGCAAAGAACTCATATAAACATTTGTTTCTAAATAGAGTTGTTGATATAAATACAATAAGAATGGATTTAGGAAAATGGTATGGTGAAAAAATTAAGTTGATGTTCTCACCTGCTATTACAAGAAGAATTTATACTAATGATGTTGATACTTTAAGCTATAATTATTTTATACCTAACTTAAAATTTATATATGATTCTAGAGATATTTATTGGCATCCTAGGAAAGGAATTAAATTTATTAATAAATTTTCACCAAGGATGGGTGAAAACGAATTTTTTATATGGGATCAATCTTATAGTATTTATTTACCAATATTTGATTTTCAACATAATATGACATTTGCAATGAATTTGACCGTAAAAAAGAAGTGGGGTTATAAAGATGATATTTGGCTAACCTACCTAGGAAATTCTTATAATATTAGAGGATGGAATCTCCCGGAATTAATAAATGATAATCCCACTTCAGTTAATTATCGTTTTGGTCATGAATATATATTCTCGACAATGGAACTTAGGAAGTTAATGATTCCGAAGCATCGCTCAAGAAGAGGGATATTGAATGGCTTAGGTATAGTTGGTTTTGTGGATGGTGGTTTTAT
Source organism: bacterium TMED217 (assembly GCA_002169695.1). Classification (GTDB taxonomy): domain Bacteria; phylum Fidelibacterota; class Marinisomatia; order Marinisomatales; family UBA1611; genus TMED80. The sequence goes on along the minus strand of NHJO01000018.1, from coordinate 28,671 downwards.
TTTTAATAAATGGTCAAATATTAATCAAGATAACTTTATAGGTGGTGCTGGATTTGGGATTAGAATACCTATCCCGATGTTAGAGTCAATTCGTATCGATTTAGGTTGGGGTTTTAAAAATAAAAAATTCAATAATTATCCAGTATGGCATTTTGCAATTCAGCAAAAGTTTTAAATTAAAACTTTGAATTATTATTCAATTCTTTTTGAATCAATTTTTTTTTAATTATTTTTCCACCTCCATATTTTCCTAAATGACCATTTGATAGAATTACTCTGTGGCAGGGTATAATGATTGGGATTGGATTTATTGCGTTGGCATTAGCAACAGCTCTATAGGCTTTAGGGTTTTGTAAGTTCTCTGCAATGTTTTTATAGGAAGACGTTTCTCCATAAGGGATTTTACTTACTTCTTTGAGTACTTTTTGATAGAATGGTGGTAATTGAATTTTTAATCTTATATTAAAATTTTTTCGATTTCCACAAAAATATTGATTCATTTGTTTAATCACATTTTTCATGAATGGTGTGTAATTATTAGAGGGAGTTAATGTGGAGGATGTAAATTTTATTTGATTTGGTAGTATAATTCTAATAATATTTGATTTATTAGTTATTATTCCAAATCTTCCTAGTTCAGTTCTTAGGATAGAATATTGCAAGACTAGAAAATTTAATTTTTAGAGGAATTATTTATTTTTTGGTTGCATATATACTACAATTAAACTTGCAACAAATATACTAGAGTAGGTTCCAACTAAGACGCCTATTATTAAAGCAAATGAAAAATAATGAATTACTTCTCCACCAAAAAAGTATAATATAAGAACTACAAAAAATGTAGTTAACGATGTAACTATTGTTCGGCTTAAAGATTCATTAATACTTTTATTTACTATTTGTAAAATAGATTCTCTGTTTAAGGTTTTTAAGTTTTCTCTAATTCTATCAAATATAACAATAGTGTCATTAAGAGAATATCCTACAATAGTTAAAAAAGCAGCAATTACAGATAATGAGATTTCATACCCGAGTATAGAGAATATCCCTAAAGTAATTATTACATCATGAGCGATAGCAGCTATTGCGCCTATTGCAAAAATAAATTCAAAACGGAAACTAATATAGATGAGTATAAGAGTGAGGGCATACACAATTGCCATTATTGCTTTTCCACTTAGTTCAGAACCTACTTTTGGACTTACCTTATCAATAGATAGTATAAAATCATCCTTATTTTTAGGCAATGCGTCAGGGTATATATTTTTTAAAATTTCAATAAAGTTTTGAGAAAAATTTTCTGGTTCGTTATCTAAATTAGCTATTCTGATAGCGATACTAGATTTATTTCCAAAGTGTTTAATTTCGGAATTGCTAAAATCAAACGATCGCCCGCTTATATTGACATTATTTAATTTTGTTCGGAGATCGTTAATATTAATTGATTTAGTATATTGAACAGTTATTAATGAACCACCTTTGAAATCAATACTTAGTTTTGGGCCATTATTTATTATAAGTGAAAATATTCCTGATAATATTAGTGCTCCTGATAACAGAATTGTGAACCTTGATTTGTTTAAAAAGTCAATTTTTGTATTTTTTATTAGTTGCATTTATATACTTAGCGTTTTTATTGATTTTTTAGTGATTGTATAAAAGATTGTTCGTGTAACATAGACAGCAGTAAACATACTAATTAAAATCCCCCAAAAGAGTACGGTGGCAAATCCTTTAATTGGGCCAGTTCCGAATTGGTATAAAACCAGAGATGCAATAACTGTGGTTAGGTTAGCATCTATAATTGTTGTAATTGCTCTATTATAACCTGCTTCTATGGCTGATTTTGGAGTTTTTCCCTTTCTTAATTCTTCTCTTATTCTTTCAAAAATAATTACATTAGAATCGATACACATTCCAACAGTTAATATAAGTCCAGCTATTCCAGGTAGCATTAGCGTTGCACCTAATGATGCTAATACAGCTAAGATCAATATAATATTCCAGATTAATGCAAAAAGGGCAATCGCACCAGAGTATTTGTAGTAAGCTAACATAAAAATAAAGACAACAATTAGTCCGATCAGAATTGACTTTTGACCTTTTGCAATAGAATCAGCGCCTAGACTAGGTCCGACAGTTCTTTCTTCTATGATATTTACTGGAGCTGGAAGTGCACCTGCTCTTAGTATAATCGCAATATCCTTTGCTTCATTTATATCTGCAAAGCCTTCGATTTGTGTTCTACCTCCAGGTATTTTTTCTCTTATATTAGGAGCCATATGAACTTTTCCATCTAAGACGATGGCAATTCTTTGGCCAATATTTGCGCCAGTTACTCTTGACCATGTTTTAGAGCCTTCACTATTCATATCTAGTGATACAACTGGTAAGCCAGCATTTCCACTACCTAGACTTCCAAGGTTTGCTTTTGCTTTTTCTACAACACCACCAGTTAGTTCTGGCTTGTTTTCAATATAATATAATCGGTAGTATTCATTTGGCCCTCCAAGTAACTCAGAATCATTACTAAATAGAAATTGGCCAGAAGAAGATTTTAGTTTTAGTTGTATTTCTTCTTTAATTAATAATTTATTTAATGCATATACATTACTTTCTTTTACAACCATATCTCCTTGAACGAATTCAATAAGTGATTGTAAAGGTGATTCTACTAATAAATCTGAATTTTGAGATAAAGTATCGCCATTTGAACTTCCTGTTTCACCAAAAATCTCATCTATAGTTGTCACGGCATCATCAGTTTTTACATTTTCTTTATTTTCGATTTGTACGTCACTAGTATCAGTAATTATGTCTGCAAGTTCTTCATCACTTAATGAGTTTTTTAAAATATTTTCTAGCTGAATGATAATCTCATTAGTGACAGCGCTGTTTTTTACTAAATAAAATTCTAATAGAGCTGTGCTTTGTAATAGGGCTCTTGCCCTATCAGAATCTTGTATGCCTGCTAATTCGACAAGAATACGATACTTACCCTTTTTTTGTATAGTTGGTTCAGAAACACCAAACTGATCTATTCTATTTTGAAGGATTTCTAAAACACGATTTATTGAATCTTCTGTTTCTTCTTCAAGGGCTAAAATAATTTGATCTAGATTTGAACCATATTCATGAAAATAGCGCACAATTTTTAGGCCTTCTTCATTAATTTGATTACGAAAGATATTAAAAAAGTCTAGATTTTGATTAGATTTAAATTTTTCAATCGATTTATTTAATACTTGATCAAACTTTTCATTTTGGTTGGTAGCGAGGTTTTTAACTAATGTTGGAATATCTGCTTCTAGCTCGATATACATACCACCTTTTAAATCTAACCCTTGACGTATAATTTGTGATTCTATCTGATCTAATTTACCTTCCTCTCTTAAGCTTTCTTTCTTATCTGTTGTAAGGTATTGATATCTTATTGTCGGCCATAAGGTATAGATTGACCAGCCTAATATGACTAGGATAACTAAATATCTAGGTGTTAAACTGTTTTTCATTTATTGTTATTTTGTTTATTTACAATTAAATAAAGAGCGGGAATTTAGCTTTGGACAGTAAGCAGAGCAACATAACATAATCAACAAATTTTTCTTTAATGATAAATTGATATATTATAAATATCTAGAGAATAATATAACTAGACATATTATTTATTTATATTAATGTTATGAAATATGTTATTCATTGCAATAATTGATATTTCTTATTTTGATAACTAATAAGGATTAATTTCAAGCCTATTTATTTATTATGGGAAAAGTATTAGCATTCATAAATCAAAAAGGCGGGGTAGGCAAGACTACATCTGCTGTAAATGTAGGATTAAGCCTTGCTGTCTCAGAAACAAAAACACTTATAATTGATTTAGACCCTCAGGCGAATGCAACTACAGGCTTATCTGAATTGATAAAAGAATCAGAAAAGAATATTTATGATGTCCTTATAAGAGATGTCGACATAAAAGACGCAATTTCAGAAACAACTTTCCCTCATCTTGATGTAATTTCATCAACCAATGATTTAGTTGGGGCAGAGGTTGAACTAGTTAATATTATGGCAAGAGAATACCAGTTAAAAACAGCATTGAAAAAAATTATTAGAAAGTATGACGTTATTATTCTTGATTGTCCTCCTTCTTTAGGGCTTTTAACAATCAATGCACTTACATCATCGCATGCAATAATTATTCCGATTCAATGTGAATATTATGCATTAGAAGGGCTTAGTCAATTATTAAATACCTTTAGGTTAGTACAAAGGCATCTTAATAAAAAGTTAATCATCGGTGGAGTTTTAATGACAATGTATGATAGTAGATTAAATTTGTCGAAGCAAGTTGTAAAAGAGGTGAAAAGTTATTTTAAAGATAAATTATTTAATACATTAATTTATAGAAATGTAAAATTAAGTGAAGCTCCTAGTTTTGGTAAACCTGCTTTGCTATATGATGCCAATTCTAATGGCGCAAAGAATTATTTAAGTTTAACTGAGGAGATTCTGCAACGTGTCATCTAAAAGTTTAGGAAGAGGGATTAATGCAATCATTAATTCTAAAGCAAGTGATAACCCAAATAAAATTAAATCACCAGGTGTTAGTTATATAAATATTAAAGATATAAAACCAAATCCTAATCAACCCAGGCATGATTTTAATGATAAGTCTTTGAATGAATTAAGTAATTCAATCAAGGAAAAAGGTGTTATTACTCCAATAACTATAAGGGAGTTAGATGATGGTTATGAAATTATTGCTGGAGAAAGAAGATGGCGTGCATCTAAGAAGGCTAGATTAAAATCGATACCTGCTTATGTTCTTAATATAGATAGTGAAGCAGAAATGATGGAAGTAGCTTTAATTGAAAATATCCAGAGAGAAGATTTAAACCCAATTGAGGAGGCAGAAGGTTATGCTGTATTGAATAGTAAGTATGAGTTTTCGCATGATGATATAGCAAAAGCTATTGGGAAAAAGCGTACTACTATATCCAACGCTTTACGTTTACTTAATTTGCCTCCAGAAATAAGGAAAAGCATTAGGATTGGTCAAATTACAGCAGGTCATGGTAGGGCAATTCTTCAAAAAAAAACCATACCAGCAATGAAAACAATATGGAAGAGGATTATCAATGATTCACTTAGTGTGAGGTCTGCAGAAGCACTTGTAAAATCGAAAGTAAAAAACAAAAATTTAAAAAGAGTTATTATTCCAAAAGGGCCAGTTAGAGCTATAGAAAATCAATTGATAGAAATATTTGGAACGAAGGTAAAACTCAAACCTTCTCCGATTGGAGGTTCGATAGAAATAATTTATTTTTCTGATGAAGATCTTGAAAGAATTATTGATTTATTGCAATCACTTTAAATGCTGATGAATAAAAAATTTACCTTATTATTAATACCAGATGATGAGTCTGGAACCCAATCATATGATATTAGCAAAAATTTTATAATACTTATTATTATTCTTATTAGTGTTTTTTTGATTGGGGTTATGTTTATAATAATAAATTCATTCCCTGCTATTAATGAATATGATGTATTAAATAAAAAATATAATGAACTTGCTCAAGAGCGTATGAAAGTAATTGAGCTTACTAAAGGATTAAAAAGAATAAAACAAATGGACAACTTTGTTAGAAAATCTTTAGGTACTGAATTTAATTTTTCTCAAAATCCGAAGATAATTGACAGTGTTTTAATGTTGATACCTGAAAATAATATTATTACTTTTTCTGATAATATTCCATCTGTCCCCCCGATTGAAGGATTTATAAGCCAGCGTATGGAAAATAAATTTTCAATGGTTGATGACTTTCATAATGGGATAGATATTGTCGCAAAACAAGGTACGCCTATAAAAGCCTCTGCTTCTGGGTTGGTAGTGTTCTCGGGTTGGACCTATGAAATGGGTAATCAAGTTATATTATATCACGGGGATGGTTACTTTACTCATTATGGGCATAATCAGCAAAATTTAAAATTTCAATTGGATATAGTTAAAAGAGGTGAAGTTATTGGTTTGGTAGGTAATTCTGGTGTCTCATCTGGGCCGCATTTACATTTTGAAATTTGGAAAGATAAAAAATCAATAGATCCATTAATATATTTTCCTGAATTTAAAAAAATGGATCTAACTTCAAATTAAAAATGGATAGTTCAAAATCTAAAAATGTTCATACTATGATTGGGCCTGATGCAACGATAAATGGTCCAATTAGACTTAAACAAGGTTTAATTGTTTATGGTAAAATATATGGTGATGTTGTTACAAACGGTCCAGTTAGAGTTGCAAAAAATGGATTAGTGCAGGGTAATATAGTAGGTAGTATTATTGTTGTTGGTGGAACGGTTATTGGAAATATAAACTCTGCTGGGCAAGTTACATTGAGAAAAAATTGTGTTTTAAAGGGTGATATTAGTTATAGGAAATTACATATTGAAGATGGAGCGCAATTTGAAGGTCAATGTGATTTAGTAATTGGTAAAATCACTGCAGAAAAATGAGTTTATAACCGATTGATTTAAAATAAAAAATAATTATTTGAATTATTTTCAAAAAATTCTTTTAAAGGCTGCGCCAATGATGTCTGCAGTCCATACTCTGTTTTTAACGATTATCATTTTATCTTATTTAGGTTATTACTTAGATAAAAAAATGAACACTTTCCCGATAGTATTTTTGTTAAGTCTTATTTTTGGATTGTTTTTAGGTTTTTATCAATTAATAAGGATAACAAATATGAAAAAAAAATAAGGTTGTTTAGTTTTTGAAGGTATTTTTATTGATATGGTCAGTTTATTTCTTATGAGCATGAATTTAGTTTTAATTTTCAGTGTTTATTCTTTTAAACCCATCACTTTTATGTGTAGCTTTGTTAATTGATTTATAATGTTTTATACAATAGAAGTAGTGTTTTCGAAAAAAATTAAAAGTAATTAATTCTTAATAAATTTATTTTCACATGGTAGCTGACAATACTAGTCATAGTGGTAAAACAGTCTTAGAACAAGTAGGGCCGAATATAATTCATCATGTATCAAATTCTGATATAACTCATCCAATTATACACTTACCAAAAATTTTTGGTATCGATTTTTCAATAACAAAGCATGTTTTAATGCTTTGGCTTGTAGCAATTATTGTTTCAATATTAGTGGTTTTTCCTATAAGGAAGTATTTGGATAGTAATGGTAAGAAGAAGTCTAGATGGGTTACGTTGATTGAATATATAGTAGAATTTGTAAGAGATACAATATCTGGCCCGAATGTTGGTTCAAATTGGGTCATGACTTGGACACCATTATTTTTGACTTTTTTCTTTTTTATCCTTTTTGCCAATGGAATAGGGTTAGTCCCAATATTTGATCTTATTGGTATAACAGATAGATTTATATTAAAGACCAGTTCAGATTCTTTTATTAATAATTTATTACATGGAGGGGTGACCGCAACTGGGAATTTTAATGTAACTGCAGGATTAGCAGCAGTTACATTTTTTTCAATAATTATTGCTGGAGTCAAGAAGCATGGTTTTATTAAACATTGGAAAAACCTGGTTCCACATGGTTTGGCTTGGCCTGTTTATATTATTTTAATCCCTATAGAACTTATGGGTTTATTTGTTAAGCCATTTGCGCTTACTATGCGGCTAGCAGCCAATATGACTGGAGGGCACATTGCTTTATTAGCTTTATTGTCATTAATGGCAATCATCGGTGAAATGTTTCAAAGCGCAGCGGCTGGGATTGGTGTGGCATTAGTATCGGTCCCAATGTCTGCAGCAATTTTTGGTCTAGAGATTATTGTTGTTCTAGTGCAAGCATATGTTTTTACTTTACTAACAGCCGTTTTTGTTGGAATGGCAATTAACGTACATCATTAACTAAAATAAAAAAGGAAGTATATAATGGATCATACTTTATTAGTCCCAATCGGATTAGGTTTAACTGTAGTCGGTGCTGCATTTGGTATCGGTAAATTTGCATCAGCAGCAGCAGAAGGTATTGCCAGACAGCCTGAAGCCGCTGATAAAATTAGTGGAGCAGTGCAATTGCCACTCTTTTTATTAGAGGGGGTTGCCATCTTAGCTGAGGTGTTCATCTTTTTGATGCTGATTTTGAAATAGTATAATGAATCAATATTGGAGTATTCCAGGTGATGATGTCCTCCATGAGTCAACAACTTCTCATGGAGGATCATCTGAACAAAATCCGCTTGTAAAGTTAGATCCAGGTCTATTTATATGGACTGTTTTAACTTTTTTGTTGTTGTTAGCAGTCCTAGCAAAATTTGCATGGAAGCCATTGCTTTCAATGCTAGATGAAAGACAAAGGAGTATAGAAGATTCTTTATTATCTGCTGAAAAAGCTAGGAAAGAACTTGAAGGTATAAATCAAGAGTCGGAGGCTATTTTATCAAAAGCTAAAACGGAAGCTCAAGGCATTGTAACTGATGCGAAGTCTGCAGCAGAAAAATTGAAAGATGATATTGTAGCAAAAGCAAATCAAGAAGCTGATGATCAATTGGAAAAGGCTAAAAGTCAGATTAGTGTTGAAAAAGATAAAGTGTTATTAGAAATTCGTAAAGAGGTTGTTGATTTGTCTATTGATGTTGCGGAGAAGATTATTAAGAAAAACATATCGAAGGATGACAATTCTTCTATAATTGAGGAGTCGATGCAAAAGCTAAAAAATTATGAAGCTTAATAAGTCAGCTAAACAATTTTCGGATGCTCTTTTTCAGTGTGCTAGTGATGCTGGTTCTCTCGATGAAGTGCGTGATTCTATTGTACTGTTTGATGAGCTTATTCGCTCAAATATCGAATTAAAAAGTTTTGTTCAGTCAAAACGCATACTTCAAGATCAAAAACTTGAAATATTAATACATGTATTAGGCTCATCAGTTCATGGATTAGTTTTAGGCATTGTATCATATTTAAATGGTATGCGCACTAATAAAGTCATTAATAAAATAAAAGATAATTATCTGATGCTTTACAAAAAAACAAAAAATAAAGTTTTTGTCCATGCGTTTGTTAGTAATGCATTAGAAAAAAAAGATATTTTAATAATGAAAGAAAAATTCGATCAAATATTGAATAGAGATACAGATCTTTCAATTGAAGTAGATGAATCACTGATTGGCGGAGTAAAATTAAGAGTCGAGAATATTTATTTGGATGCATCAATTAGGAGTCAAATTAATAACCTCAAATCAAATTTAATGAAAACATGAGTTAGGAAATTATGGAAATAAAAACTGATCAAATAACAGCATTGCTTAAAGAACAATTAGAAAAATATGATAACGTCGTTGATGTTTCAGAAGTTGGTGAAATAATAGAAGTTGGTGATGGGGTTGCTAGGGCTTCTGGCCTTGAGAATGTTATGAGCTCTGAATTAGTTGAATTACCAAACGATGTTTTTGGCATGGCATTAAACCTCGAAGAAGATAATGTTGGCCTGGTTTTATTTGGTGAAACTAGATTAATCAAAGAAGGAGACATTGCTAAAAGAACTGGTCGTGTAGTAGAGGTCCCAGTAGGGAAAGAGATGCTAGGTAGGGTTGTAAATCCATTGGGTCAACCGATAGATGGGAAAGGTCCAATTAATAGTTCTGAAACTTTACCAATTGAGAGAAAAGCTTTGGGCGTTATGGCTCGTAGCCCAGTTAAAGAGCCTTTACAGACTGGTATTAAGGCTATAGATAGTATGGTCCCTATTGGTAGAGGACAAAGAGAGTTAATTATCGGTGACCGCCAAACAGGAAAAACTGCTGTTGCTATAGATGCAATTATCAATCAAAAATATACCCATGAAACGGATAACCCTGTTTACTGTGTTTATGTTGCCATTGGCCAAAAAGCATCTACTGTTGCTAGTTTGGTTTCAGAGTTAGAATCACAAGGTGCGATGGAATACACAATTGTTGTTGCTGCGAATGCATCTGATCCAGCTCCGATGCAATATATTGCTCCGTATGCAGGATGTGCTATGGGTGAATATTTTAGAGATAATGGACAGCATTCTTTAATTGTTTATGATGATTTATCAAAACAAGCTGTAGCTTATCGTCAAATGTCTCTTGTTTTAAGAAGGCCTCCTGGTAGAGAAGCATTTCCGGGTGACGTATTTTATTTACATAGCCGTTTACTTGAAAGAGCATCTAAGTTATCAGCTGATCATGGAGGAGGATCATTAACTGCTTTGCCTGTGATAGAAACTCAGGAGGGTGATGTATCGGCTTACATTCCTACAAATGTAATTTCAATTACAGACGGTCAGATTTATCTTGAGACAAACCTTTTTAATTCTGGTATCAGACCTGCAATTGATGTTGGATTATCAGTTTCACGTGTAGGTGGGAATGCTCAAATTAAGGCAATGAAAAGCGTCGCTGGGACACTAAGGTTAGATTTGGCTCAGTATAGAGAGCTTGAAGCATTTGCTAAATTTGGATCAGATCTAGACAAATCTACTATTGACCAATTGACTCGAGGAGAGAGAATGGTAGAAATCTTAAAACAAAATCAATATGTTCCAATGCCCGTTGAGAAGCAAGTAGCTATAATTTTTGCGGCTTCCAAAGGTTATTTAGATGATATTGAAGCCGATAAAGTTTCAGATTTTGAATCGAGTCTATTTGATTATTTAGATGCCAATGCTTCTGGTCAGTTAAAAGTTATAAGAGATGAAGGTATTATAAGTGATGAGAATGCTGAGTTTTTAGATAAAGCAATATCAGATTTTAAAAATAGTTTCAAGGTATAATTTTGGCAAGTCTAAAAGACATTAGAGATAGAATCAAGTCTGTTAAAAGTATACAGAAAGTAACTAGCGCGATGAAAATGGTTGCTGCGGCAAAAGTTCGTAAAGCGCAAGAGAAAATGGAGCAGGCTAGGCCTTATACACATGCGCTTGAAGATGTAATTCATCATATATTACCAGATATTGATAGAAGTATATTGGATTTATTAGAGGTCAGAAAAATAAAACGTAAAGCATATGTAGTTGTTAGTGCGGATAGGGGGCTTGCTGGTGCATTTAATACAAATATAACTAAAGTTGCTCAAAAAGAGATTGATGAATTTGGGAAAGATAATGTTGACCTGTTTTGTATAGGCAAGAAAGCTAGAGATTTTTTTAAAAGAAGAAACTATAATATTATTGAAAGTCATATTGAATTTTGGAATGACCTTGACTATGATAGTGCAATGATGATCGGTAGAAGTATCGTTGATCATTTTACAAGTGGTAAAGTTGACGAAATTCACGTTGTCTATAATTATTTTATAAATTTAGCTCAACAGGAAATTAAATCTGAAGTTCTGCTGCCATTGGTTTATGATGATAAAGAAGTTGTATCTACAGATAGGCTTTATGAACCTTCTAAAGAGAAACTGGTTAGTTCTTTAGTACCTAGGCATTTAAATATTCAAATTTGGAAATATCTTCTTGAATCATATGCTAGTGAACAGGCTGCTAGAATGTTGGCAATGGAAAATGCGACAACAAATGCTGGTGATATGATTAAAAGTTTAACATTGGAATTTAACAAAGCCCGCCAGGCTGCGATTACAACGGAGATGCTTGAAATCGTTAGCGGGGCTGAAGCATTAAAAGAATAATTAATTAAGGAATAATTTTATGGCATTAAAAGGAAAAATTTCTCAGGTTATGGGTGCGGTTGTAGATGTTGTTTTTGAACAGGGACAACTTCCAAATATTTACAATGCTCTTACTATTGATCGTGGCAAAGAAAGTGACTTGGTATTAGAAGTCGCACAGCACTTAGGTGATTCATCAGTGCGTACTGTTGCTATGGACTCTACCGATGGTTTAATCAGAGGCACTGAAGTTATTGATAGTGGTATTCCAATCTCAGTGCCCGTCGGCCCTGAAACTTTGGGCAGACTTTTCGATGTTTTGGGAAACACAATTGATAATAAAAAAGAAGTTAAAACAGACAAAGTAAACCCTATTCATAGACCAGCGCCAAAACACGAAGATTTAGCCACATCAACTGAGATTCTCGTTACAGGGATTAAGGTTGTTGATCTTATGGAGCCCTATACGAGAGGTGGTAAGACCGGTTTATTTGGCGGTGCAGGAGTAGGGAAAACCGTATTGATACAAGAATTAATTAGGAATATTGCCACAGAACATGGCGGTTATTCTGTTTTTGCTGGCGTTGGAGAAAGAACTAGGGAAGGAAACGATTTATATAATGAGATGACGGAGTCTGGTGTTATAGACAAAACAACAATGGTTTTTGGGCAAATGAATGAGCCACCTGGAGCTAGACTAAGAGTCGCGCTTAGTGGTCTTGCGATGGCAGAATACTTTAGAGATGATGAAGGAAAAGATGTGCTGTTGTTTATTGATAATATATTTCGTTTTACCCAGGCTGGATCTGAGGTTTCTGCTCTTTTAGGTCGTATGCCTTCCGCGGTTGGATATCAACCAACTCTAAGTACAGAGATGGGTGATTTACAGGAAAGAATTACATCTACTAAGGATGGCTCAATAACATCTGTCCAAGCTGTTTATGTTCCTGCTGATGACTTGACTGACCCAGCGCCTGCGACAGCCTTTGCGCATTTAGATGCAACATCTGTATTAGAGCGGAAGATTGCTGAGCTTGGGATTTATCCGGCTGTGGATCCACTTGCTTCTACCTCTAGGATATTGGATCCAAGAATAATTGGAGATAGACATTATGATACTTCTCAAAAAGTTCAAGCCGTACTGCAACAATATAAAGATTTGCAAGACATCATTGCTATTTTAGGTATGGATGAACTTTCAGATGATGATAAGCTGACAGTATCTAGAGCTAGAAAAATGCAAAAATTTATGTCACAACCATTTTTTGTTGCTGAGCAATTCACAGGGTTTGAAGGTCGGTATGTGAGTCTTGAGGATACCGTTTCAGGTTTTGAAGCGATATTAAATGGTGATGTAGATGATCTTGCTGAAAACTCTTTTGCATATGTTGGCACCGTTGATGAAGCAATAGAGAAGGATAAAAAGGCAGCGGCGTAGTGGAAGCATTTTCTGTAGAAATAGTTACTCCCATAAAAATATTAAATCAGGAAAGTGTGAAATATATTAGATGCCCTGGTATTGATGGGTCATTCGGTATTATGAAAAAACATCGAGAGGGTGTATTTGCTTTAGATATTGGTGAAATTAAAATTGAGACTAATAGTGAAACAGAGTGGTATTCTACTAGTGGAGGATTTGTAGAAATTGGTTCAGATAAGGTGGAGTTGTTATTAGAGTCCGTTGAGAAATCTAATGAAATAGATGTCAAGCGTGCTACAGAAGCTCTAGAAAGAGCAAAAAATCGTAAGAGTAATCCTCAAGAAAAAATAGATAGCACAAGACTCGAGGCATCACTAACCAGAGCGATGAATCGCTTGAGAGTCTCTAAAAAATAATTTTATTTATATCTAATAAAAAAAAATCATTTTTATAATATAACGATGATTTTTTTATTAATAAATTTTATATAATGTTTAAGCGTACACACACCTGTGGTGAATTAGATCGGTCTTTTGTAGACGAAATAGTCAAATTAAATGGCTGGGTGAATACTGTAAGGCTCCATGGTAAAATTGTCTTTGTTGATCTTAGGGATAGGTATGGAAAAACACAATTGGTTTTTGATGAAAATTCATTCTCTGAAGATTTTGGAAAAATAAAAAAATTGTCAATTGAAGATGTGATTTCTATTAAAGGATTCGTTAATAATAGAGATGATTCTTCGATTAATCCTGATATGAAAACTGGCAATATCGAAATTATTGTCAGTGAATTTATTATACTCAATGAATCTTCGCCACTTCCTTTTGTTTTGTCTGACCGTAGTAGTGCTGAAGAGCAATTTAGATTAAAATATCGCTATCTCGAGTTAAGAATAGAAGAGCTTCAAAAAAATCTTATGTTTAGACATGATACGTACCAGGCTACACGTGATTATCTATCAAAAAATAATTTTTTAGAAATAGAGACGCCTATTTTAATGAAATCTACGCCAGAGGGTGCAAGGGATTATTTAGTTCCAAGCCGTTTACATCATGGGAAGTTTTATGCTTTACCGCAGTCACCTCAAATATATAAACAAATATTAATGATATCGGGTTATGATCGTTATTTTCAAATTGTCAAATGTTTTAGAGATGAAGATTTACGTGCTGATCGACAGCCAGAATTTACTCAGATAGATATCGAGATGTCATTCGTTGATGAAGAAGATATTTTTTCAAATATGGAAGATTTAACGAGGGCTATTTTTTCAACTGTAAAAGGAATTGAATTACCCAACCCTTTTCCGAGGATAACATACCGAGATGCAATGGAATTGTATGGGTCTGATAAACCTGATACTAGGTATGATATGAAGTTAATTGATCTTAAGTTATTTACAGATAAGTCTGAGTTCAATGCATTTAGCTCTGTAGAGTCTGTCCGTGGTTTTGTAGTGAAAACAGGTGCAAAATATTCTAGAAAATTCATTGATGAGTTGACTGAAGAATTAAAAAAGCATAAGGCAAAAGGGTTAGCTTGGATAAAATATCAGGAAGGAAAATTTATTGGTGGGATATCAAAGTTTTTTTCTGAGTCATTACAAGTAGAGATAGTTGAATATTTAAAAATAAATGATGGCGATATTTTATTTATGGTTGGAGATAGTAATGATATCGTATGTAAATCATTAGGAAAGCTTAGAAATTTGATTGCTGAAAAGGAAGGTCTTGCTAATAAAAATAATTATAAACCAATTTGGGTAACTGAATTTCCGATGTTTGATTATGATGAAGAGAATAAACGTTTCATTGCAATGCATCATCCTTTTACTGCTCCTCGAGAAGAAGACATTGATAAATTAGATAATAGTCCTGCTATGGCACTTAGTCGAGGATATGATTTAACGATGAATGGTCATGAAATCGCTGGTGGGTCCATACGAATTCATTCTCCCAAAATACAGAAAAAAATATTTTCTTTATTAGGTTTAAGCCATGAACAGGCTGTTGAAAAATTTGGTTTTTTGGTTGAGGCGTTACAGTATGGTGCTCCTCCCCATGGAGGTATTGCATTTGGGTTTGATAGATTGGTTATGCTTTTAGCAGGTACAGAAAATATTAGGGATGTTATCGCATTTCCAAAAACGACATCTGCAACATCTTTAATGGATGAAAGTCCAAATTATGTTGATGGTAGTCAGTTAGATGAATTGGGATTATCTTTAAAAGGTTAGTTATTTTTTTCTAATAAATCACTTAATTGTCCGATAGAATTTTTTGCACAAATTTGAGCAGTCCTTGGTAACTCTATTCCGCTATACCAATAGGAATGAGACCAAACTAACAAACCTGAATTTTCATCTATTATTTTTAATATTAGCCCAACTCTAGCTTGAGTGTATTCTACTCGACCGCTTTCTTGAATTGAACCACCATCAGTTGTTGTGGTAGTTGACGTTGTAGCCAAGGCATTTTTATTTTTTTCATCAGACTCTGTAGACTGTGTTATAATCGTTTCTATACTACCTCTATCTTCGATTCTAAATGGAATTAATATAGTTTCACGGTCTGTATATTCTGTTAAAGTACAATCAAGTAAAAGTCTGTTTTTTTGATTGGCATTTATATTTATTACGGTTCCATCTTCTTTTGTTTGTGAGACGTCGAAGCCATTTTTCATAAACATAAATGATAAATTGTCTTCCATGATTTGGCCAGATCCGATTTTATTAGAATGATCTATAACTCTGTTTAATTTGATACTACTAACTTCACTAAAATCATAACTAGTATTTATTGCAGGAGCATTCCAGCATCCCATAAAAATTAATAATATAGCAATTATAAAATAATTTTTCATTATTTTAATATCCTTTTAAATGATCAATGTGAATTTTTGCCTCTTTGATTAAATTTTTATCATTAGTGTTTATTAGACAATTATTCCATGAGGAAATTGCATTTTGATTTTCATTTATGGCTTCATATAGTAATGCTTTCAATTTATAAACCTCAGCATTTTTAGGTTCTTTAACTTCAGCAATATCTAATTGTTTTAGCGCTTCTTTAAAAAGCCCTGCTTCCATGGCTGATATTGCATTTTTCAAATGTTTCCCAGATTGCAAATATATTGGATTAAGGAAAATTATTAGTAAGCATATAATTAAATTAATTTTTCTAAATATTTTCATAGAATTCCCTCTTATTTTTTTATTCAAATAGTATATCTTCTTGTTGGAGTAATTGAATAGCCCTTTTTTGATAAAAAATATTTTCTGGGATTATTTCAGGGTCAATAGTTGGTTCTGCGTCAATTACTTTTTGCAGCAGACTTTGAAATAAACTTTTATTTTCTGCTTTTTGATGGTAGAACTCTGCCATTTGAACCTTGTTCCCGAAATAATTTGGTGAAGAAGCTATTGCCTTTTGAAAGTAGTCTTTAGATTGCGAAATTTCCACACCTGGCATCCTACTATAAAAATTACCAAAGAATCTGTATGGGCCGCCGTAAAGATAGTCTGGCTCTAAAGATATAATTCTATGCATAATTATTTCTAATAATTCTCTTTGATTGATTCTTTCTATTGCGGGCTTATTATTTAAGTACCAAAGTTTATTTGTTGCCCACCAGTACATACTTGGCACAAGTTCTTTTGGCGCTATAGATAGAGCGGATAGTGTTTTAAAACTAGAGTCACCTTCTGTATTATTCAAAATAGCAATGAAAAGGCTATCTTTTAATAAAGAATATTTTGCTATTTCTGCACCTTTGTGGAAAAGACTATCCTTTTTTATTTTTGTTTGTTCTAAAAACATTCCTTGAAAAAATAAAGAATGGCTATAAGCATTTAGTAAATCTTTATCATTATTTTCTACTTCATTGATTAGACCTAGAATATGATTTGTTTTTATAACTGCATTTGTATCACTTCTTTGCTCCCATAAAAGCTCAGTTTGCTCAATTAAAAAGTCGATATTCTGTGATTTAGCATTTTCTAATTCTATTTTTTGAGTCGTACAATTCCATGAAAGTAGAATTGCAGTGCATATAAATATATGATTTAAAAAAATATAGAAATGTTTCATTTTTAAGTTTTAATAATTCTTAGTGCTTAAATTCAAGGATTAATATTACAATTATATTATAGCATATGGAAAAAATTATAGAACTAAAATCAATAGAATTAGCTGATGTACTTGGCATTGGTGACCAGCATATAAAATTAATTGAGTCAAAAATACCAGTATCTATCACCGCTCGAGGTGATTTAATAAAAATAAAGGGTAATAGTTCTGATATAGATCAAGCCAATTCTATACTTAGCGAAATGAGAGGTACTTTATCAAGCAAAGGCACTCTTTTTTCTGATGATGTTGACAATCTGATAAAATTTTATAAATCAGAAGAGATTGATTTAAAAAAAGATTTAGGTAATGATAAAATAATTTATTTCGGAAGAAAAGGGGCAATTAGCCCTAGAACAAAAGGTCAGTCATTTTATTTAAAAAATGTTATTAATAATGATATAGTTTTTGGTATTGGCCCTGCTGGTACAGGTAAAACATTTTTGTCGATGGCTTTCGCTCTTTCTTCATTAGAGGATGGTGAGGTAGATAGGATTATCCTTTGTCGACCTGCTGTCGAAGCTGGTGAAAACTTAGGATTTTTACCCGGCGATCTTAAAGAAAAAGTAGATCCTTATTTGTCACCACTGTATGATGCTTTAGATAAAATGTTATCAAAAAATAAAATGAGTATATTGATTGAAAATAATAGTATTGAGATTGTGCCATTAGCATATATGCGCGGGAGGACTTTAGATAATGCGTTTATGATTTTAGATGAAGCTCAGAATAGTACTATTATGCAAATGAAAATGTTTCTTACTCGTCTAGGGGTTGGTTCAAAAGCTATAATTAATGGAGATATCACACAGATTGATTTGGATGGTGATAAGCATTCTGGATTAATTCAAGCCACAAAAATATTAAAAGATGTTTCAGGTATTGGGTTTACATATTTTGATGATAATGATATTGTTCGTCATCCACTAGTAAAAAAAATCATTGGGGCATATGATAAAATAAAGCAAGAATGATGTTTAATAAATTTATTTTCAACAGGATATTATTATGAGTAAAGAAACATTTATTGTTCAAGCAAGTAGGAGTCCAATAGGTGCATTTGGAGGAGAACTATCAGAATTTTCATCTTCACAATTGGGCGCTAAAGTAATTTCTGGTTTATTAGATAATATCAATTTTGATTTAGATGAAATTGAAGAAGTTATTATGGGAAATGTGCTATCATCTGGGGTTGGGCAGGCACCTGCTAGGCAGGCAGCTTTATACGCAGGTTTACCTAATAAGGTGGAGTGTCTTACTATTAATAAAATGTGTGGGTCAGGTTTAAAAGCGGTAATGCTAGCTGATAATATTATCAAATCTAATGGTGCAGATTTAATTATAGCTGGGGGTATGGAAAGTATGTCAAATGCGCCTTTATTACTTTCTAAAAGTATTAATAAAATCGGTCATCAAAAAATAATAGATAGCATGCTACATGACGGTCTATGGGATGCGTATAATGATATGCATATGGGTAATTGTGCTGAAATGCTTGCAAAGGAGAAAAACTATAGCAGAGAGGAGCAAGATAAATACTCTATTTCATCATACAAACGCGCACAATATGCTCAAGAAAAAGGTTATTTTACTGATGAAATAATACCAATAACTAATTCAAAAAATATATCTATATTGAATGATGAAGAACCAGGTCGAGCAAAGTTTGAAAAAATATCTAAAATTAGACCTGCTTTTGAAAAAGATGGAACTATTACAGCCGCGAATGCCTCAAAATTAAATGATGGTGCGGCAGCGGTCATGTTGATGTCAGAACAGCATATTGAAAAATTTAATATTAAGCCAATGGCGCGTATTCTTTCTCATTGTTCATTTGCGCATGATCCAAAGTGGTTTACGACTGCTCCTGGACATGCAATTAAAAAAGTTCTTAATAAAGCAGGCTTATCTAAAGAAGATATAGATCTCTGGGAGATTAATGAAGCTTTTGCAGCAGTTACGATGTCTGCAATAGATGATTTCGAATTAGATGAATCAAAGGTAAATATTCATGGAGGAGCTGTAGCACTTGGCCACCCAATTGGAGCTTCAGGGGCAAGAATATTAACAACCCTTATTTATGCTTTGGAGAGGATGAAGAAAAACATTGGTCTTGCAACTTTATGTATTGGTGGAGGCGAAGCTTCTGTAATGATTGTTGAAAAATTATGAATGCTAAGAAAAATATTGACTGGGATAATCTTGGATTTAATGCTCATAATACGCGTAGTATGTTTATCGCAAACTGGGACCCAATTGGGGGATGGAATATCAAAGGCTTAGTTCCTTATGGGGACATAAGTCTTTCACCAGCGTCAACAGTATTAAACTATGGGCAAGGAATATTTGAGGGCACCAAAGCATATCTATCATCTAAAGACCGCGTTGTATTATTCAGATTAGAAGAAAATGCAAAAAGATTTAATTCTTCTTCTAGCAGGTTATGTATCCCTGAAATACCCAATGAAATATTTATTAATGCCGTTAAAAATACAGTTAAAGACAATTTAGATTATATGCCGAAAAAAAATAAAGGGAGTATATATATACGACCTCTTGCATTTGGTGTTAGTCCTACTTTAGGAGTAAAGCCAGCTGACCATTATACGTTTTTAGTATTTGTTACTCCTGTCGGTTCTTACTTTAAATCTGGATTAGATCATTTAAATGTATTGGTTACGAATGAATATCATAGGGCCGCTACAAAAAGTATAGGTTCTGCGAAAGCAATTGGTAATTATTCTGGAACTTTATTACCATTTAGCGAGATTTCATCAGCTGGGTATGATGAAATTATTTTTTTAAACTCTTCTAATGAAGGGATTATTGATGAGGCTAGGTCAGCAAATATTTTTATAGTTAAGGATGAAACATTAAAGACCCCGCCTTTAAAGGGTTCTATTTTACCAGGTATTACTAGGGATTCTGTTTTAAAAATAGCTGAAGAAGTATTTCATCTTGATGTAAGAGAACAAGATATTACAATTGAAGAGTTAATGGATGCTGATGAAATATTTTTTACAGGTACGGCTGTTGTTGTAGCTCCGGTTGGTAGTGTATGTTATAATAACAAAACTGTAAAATTGAAAAAATCTTATGCAGGATCAATAACAAAAAGTATAAGAGAAACATTAATTGATATTCAGAATGAAAAAATCAAGGACCCTTTTGGCTGGGTCATGCCTTTGGAGTAAATAAATTGGAAAGTACTAATGGTAATCACCCAAGAAGACTAGCACGAGAATCTGTTATGCAGGCTTTGTATGCAGTGGAAATAAATAATGGATACCCAAAGGATATTCTTGATTTATATAAGCGATCATTTAATACAGTAGAGGATAATGAGTATTTACAAGACCTATTTTTTTGCGTAGTTGAACATAAAACGTGGGCTGATGATTTGATCTGTGAATGTCTTGAGAATTGGGATTACGGTCGGGTCGCGATAGTTGATAAAATATTATTAAGGATGGGAGTTAGTGAGATATATCACATGGAAGATATACCTCCCAAGGTATCGATAAGTGAAATGGTGGAAATAGCTAAAATTTATAGTACAGAGGAAAGTTCGAGTTTTGTTAATGGTATTTTAGATACCATATATAAAGATTTTAATAAAAAGGTTTAGATGTTTTTAAAGAAAATATTTGGTACGAGTTCGCAGCGGAAAATTAAAAAGATTTTACCATTGGTGAATCATATTAACGAATACTATGAAAGCCTAAGGTCTAAGTCAGATCAAGAATTAATGGAAAGGACTAATGAACTAAAGCAGTATGTTGAAGATGCTAGGAGCAAAGAAAAAAATAGCATAGATAAAAATTTAGATCGCGAAGTAATAAAGAAAAAAATTCTTGAAGCAGAGCAGAAAGCTTTAGATGATATTATGGTTGAAGCTTTTGCTATGGTAAAAGAGACTTGCCGGAGAATGATGGGGCAATCATGGCGGGTGTCAGGCCAGAATGCAGAGTGGAACATGGTTCCTTACGATGTTCAATTAATCGGCGCCATTGTATTACACAATGGTAAAGTATCTGAAATGAAAACAGGAGAAGGAAAGACACTCGTTGCAACTATGCCGATTTATTTAAATTCTCTCACGGGTAGAGGTGTTCATGTAATTACGGTCAATGATTATTTAGCTCAAAGAGATGCTGAATGGATGGGTGAAGTATATAAAAGACTTGGTCTATCAGTGGGTTTTATATTGAATTCTATGGACAATGTGAAGCGTAGAGAGATGTATGGCTGTGATATCACTTATGGTACGAATAATGAATTTGGGTTTGATTATTTAAGAGATAATATGGCTTTGCATCCTGACGAATTGTGCCAAAGAGGACACGCTTTTGCTGTCGTTGATGAGGTAGATAGTGTATTGATTGATGAAGCTAGGACTCCTTTGATTATTTCTGGCGCAGTCGATGCGCCCATAGACGATACATTTGTTAGATTAAAACCTGATGTACAAAGACTAGTAAAAAAACAAAATATTTTAATATCTGAACTCGTAAAAGATGTAAAAGGCTTATTAGAGTCAGATGAAGATCAGGCTGGACTGAAATTATTGCAGGCTAAACGCGGACTTCCAAAACATCCTCAGGTGATGAAAATATTTCAAGAGCCAGGTACTCTTAAGTTATCTCAAAGTATAGAGTCAGAATATATTAGAGATAAAAAATTACATGAGGTAGATGATGATTTATATTTTTCTATTGATGAAAAGTCACATGTTATTGATATAACGGATAAGGGTAGGAATGTTTTAGCTCCCGATAGTCCTGATACTTTTGTTATACCTGATTTAGGCGAATTAATTTTAGAGATTGATGAAAATCCAGAATTAAAGGATAGTGATCGAGAGATAGAAAAAGAGAAAGCCCACCAGTTTCATGCGCAAAGGAGTGGACAAATCCACAATTTTAATCAACTTCTAAGAGCCTATACCATGTATGAGAAAGATGTGGAATATGTTGTGCAGGATGGGAAGGTTTTAATTGTTGATGAATTCACAGGACGGATATTAGCTGGAAGAAGATATTCAGATGGTTTACATCAAGCTTTGGAAGCCAAAGAGAATGTAAAAATTGAGCGAGAGACACAGACCTTAGCTACAATCACGATTCAAAATTATTTTAGATTATATGATAAAATATCAGGTATGACCGGTACGGCAGAGACAGAAGCAGAAGAGTTGGGCTCTATCTACGGTTTAGATGTCATCGTTATACCCACACACAGAGATATACTCAGGGATGATAGAGATGATTTAGTTTATAAAACGAAAAGAGAAAAGTACAATGCTGTTATTGATGAAATAATTGATTCTCATCATCGTGGCCAGCCGGTACTTGTTGGTACGATTGCTGTAGAAACTTCAGAGCTTTTTTCAAAAATGTTAAAAAGAAAAAATATTCCTCATAATGTTTTGAATGCGAAACAACATCAAAAAGAAGCAGAAGTTGTTACTAGAGCCGGTCAGAAAGGTGCAGTCACCATAGCAACTAATATGGCAGGTAGGGGCACGGATATTAAACTTGGCGAAGGTGTTATAGATGCAGGAGGTCTTCATATTTTAGGGACCGAACGGCATGATTCCAGGAGGATAGATTTGCAATTAAGAGGTCGGTCTGGCCGTCAAGGTGACCCTGGTTCATCTGTGTTTTATTTATCACTTGAGGATGANCTCATGAGACTATTTGGATCAGATAAAGTTGCTANTATTATGGATAGAATGGGGATAGAAGAGGGAGANGTTATTACTGCCGGAATGATTACCAGAGCAATTAGNTCTGCACAGCAAAAGGTCGAAGTTCGAAATTTTGGNGTNAGGAANCATTTNCTCGAGTATGANGATGTCATGAACCAACAGAGNCAGGTTGTTTATGATATNAGAAATCAAGCTCTNTCAGGTAAAAANATGAGAGATACAGTTAAGCAGATAATTGANGATTATATNATAGATGAAGTTGAAGAATATTCNAAGGTTGCTTCAATGGCTGATTGGGATTGGGATATGTTAAGGCAAAATTTCTCNACACATCTTTTAGTTGATATTAGTTATCAAAAATTAGTTGAAGATATTGGCAAAGAGGATATTANTTCAGATGAATTAATAGATTGGATTAGTAATGAANCCGATTCTGTTTATAAGGTAAGAGAATCCTTGGTNNANGAAGATGTTATACGTGGTTTTGAGAGATTTGTTATACTTCGTACGATTGATGAAAAATGGAAAGATCATCTTTACGCTATGGATCANTTAAGAGAGGGGATAAACCTTAGAGCTTATGGACAAAAAAANCCTCTTCTTGAGTATAAGTCAGAGGGGTTTGGTATGTTTACAGAAATGATGCGTGATATGAATGCTGTCACAGTNCAAAGAATGTTCCGCACTCAGCTGCAAGGGATGCAGCAAGCTCCTCAGTTAAATACAGGTTCNGTTAGAAATATTAAAGTNGAGCATCAAGACACAACAGGAATGGGCTTCTCTGGGCAACCTCAAAGTCAAGGTAATGCGCAACAAAAAAGAGTTACAAATCCAGTAGTCGCTGATAAAAAAATTGGGAGAAATGAGAAGATATTTGTNCAGTCTCCTAGCGGCGAAAAAATTCAAATTAAATATAAAAAACTACAGCAATATTTAAATCAAGGATATACTCAGGTGTAAGATATGAATAAAAAAAATAAATTTGAAACTATCGCTATACATATAGGTAATGAGCCAGATTCTTCTGCNGGTTCTGTCTCNCCTCCGATACATTTAACGTCTACTTATGTACAAGATGGTATTGGAAAAAACAAAGGGTATGATTATTCTAGAGGGAATAACCCGACGAGAGCTAGGCTAGAAGAAAATATTGCTGCTTTAGAAGGTGGTTTTGATGCGATAGCTTTTGCTAGCGGTATGGCCGCGACTACCGCTTTATTTCAAAATCTTAAAAAAGGAGACCATGTAATCGTTTCTAGGAATGTTTATGGAGGAACCTATCGAATGGCGACTCAGGTGTTGAGCCACCATGGTATAGACTTTGATTTTGTTGATACAACAGACATTGAAAATATAAAAAAAGCGATAAAGTCTGAAACTAAGTGGGTTTTTATTGAAACACCAACAAACCCTATGCTCGAGATAACGGATATAAAAGCAGTTTCAGAGATATGTGCTAACTCAGATATAAAGTTTGCAGTAGATAATACTTTTATGAGTTCTTATGGNCAACGGCCCTTAGAATATGGTGCAGATTGTGTTATGCATAGCTCTACAAAGTTTATTAGTGGGCATAGCGATGTTCTAGGAGGTGTATTAGTTGCAAAGGATAAAGAATTAGCAGACAGGTTACATTTTATNCAAAAGTCTGGAGGNGCTATNCCAAGTCCNTTTGATGCATGGNTACTTCTTAGAAGTGTGAAAACAATGTCTATGCGTGTTCAGAAAGCNTCAGATAATGCAATGGTTATAGCAAAGTATTTTGAAGATCATAATCGAATAGTGAAAACTATTTACCCTGGTTTATCTTCTCATCCACAGCATCAAATNGCAAAAAAACAGCAGATAAATCCTCANGGGGANATTCTTTTTGGNAGNATGGTCTCAGTTGTATTTGAATCAAGGAATGATCTTGAACATTTTATTTCAAAAATAAAATTATTTTCTTTAGCTGAAAGTTTGGGTGGAGTAGAGAGTCTAATGTCTGTTCCTTATTTTATGACTCATGCTGATGTTCCANAAGATGTTAAGGCAGAGATGGATCTGGTCCCAGAACTTCTTCGATTAGCAGTAGGTGTAGAGCACATAGATGATTTAATTACTGATATTGAAGGTGCTCTTATAAATTAAAATATAAGTGACTTGATGCTTAATATTTATTATTTTCTACCTTATTGATTTAAGTTATACTACTGACTAAGGTCTCTCTATGTCCTTATGCGGCTAAATAATTTGATTTAAGGACAATTTTGGAGGAATTTTATAGATGCTTATTAAAAAAATGAAAAAAATATTTATCTCGGTTATTTTTATAGCCGCTTTTACTAATGCTCAAGATGTATCTATTATGGTTGGTGATACTGCATTTGCTGGATACACTACTGACATTGTAGTTCCAGTGATGTTATCAAATCCAAATAGTTCTGTTGGTGGTATGCAGTTTGATGTTTCTGTGGAACCATCAATGGTTATGCTCTCTGGAGTCACGCCTGTGGGGATAGCCTCTGGTTTTTCAGCTGATTATAATCAGTTAAATGGTGGAATCTCAAGAGTTGTTTTTTATAATGGCGCTGGCCCTGATGGGATTGGTAGTGGTGCAGATGGAACGGTGCTTAATCTGCACTTCAGTGGTTCATCTGTTCTTTCTGCTGTTCTAGAAGTAAATATCAGTAATTTAATTGTAAGTAATGACGATGGGACAATTGTATCCTCGCAAGCTTCATCTGGTGATCTTACGATAGGTGATGTTGTCTATCTTAGTGGATCTACTGGTACAGCCGATGTTATGGAGACAGTTGATATTGATTTTAGTATAGTAAATAGTGGTGTTGTAGGTGGACTGCAGTTTGATATAAAAGATAATCCTAATTATTTAAGCCTTGTTTCTATAGCGACTACCGATAGAACATCTGGATTTTCAGCAGATTTTAATAATATTGATAATGGCGCTAACTCGAGAATAGTGATGTATAGCCCTGACAACGTAAATATTGATGCAGGCACTGGTGCAGTTTTGACCGCGACTTTTGAAGTAGCTAGTGATGCATATGCTGATACTGTTGCTATTTTTATGGAAAATGTAATGGTTACGGATGGTATAGGTGGTAGTTATTGGATTGCATCAGCTGATAGCGCGACAGTTATTGTTTATCCTGGATATATTGAAGAGCCCTCAAATCTACAAGCATTAGATGGTCAAGATGCATATGTAACGCTCACATGGGATCCGCCTTCAGGACCTATCCCTGATAATATTTCTGAAGATTTTGAGTCAGGTATTCCTGATGACTGGACGCTAACAACGAACTCTGCACAAGGGTGGTATATTACAACAGATTGTTCTAGTACTTATTGGGCAGTTCCAGCACATACAACTTACATGTGCGCGAATGATGATGCTGCAAATGATGATGGCTCACTAGACTATATGGTTACATCAATGATGAATGTAAGCGGAGCGACTAGTGTTGTGCTTAGTTTTGCTTCTTATTTTGATGGTGCATATGGGCAAACAGCGTCAATAGGTGTCAGTGAAGATGGTGTTAATTTTACCGAAGTATATCAGGTTCCTGCTGCTACTGAATGGGTAACAGAAACAGTAGATCTTGCGCCTTTCTTGACTGGTGATAATCTCTATATATTATTTCATGCAAATGACAATGCAGCGTGGGCATCAGGTTGGGCAGTGGATGATGTTTCTATATCATTTGTTGCTAGAGAAACTGAAAGAATTTTGCATTATGATTTAACAGATATAGGAGAGTGGGTTATTTCTTCACCGAAAGAAGAGGTAATTGCGAAGTATGGTGGGGGAATTCCTTTTGCAGATAGAATTGATTTGGCAAATCCTATCGTTCAAAACAATACACGTCCGGTTGATATTGACTCATACAAAATATATAAGTCCCTCAATAGTACAACAGGTTTTGAAGAACTTGTTGAGATTGAAGGTAATACAACAACCTATACAGATCTTGATGTGGTAAATAGTACATCCTATTACTACTACGTGACAGCAATTTACCCTGATGGATCAGAATCTGTGCCAACCAATACTGTTAGCGCGGTTCCTGTTGAGTGGATAGAGTGTTACATTAGCGATGGCGGTTCATTAACTGGGCAAACAGATACCATAGATATTTCTGTAAATAATGAGAGTTTACTTGGTGGATTATTTTTTGAGATTGAAGATTTTCCAGATGTTCTAACCGGTGAAAATGTTTTACCAACAGAAAGAACAGATGGCTGGTCGCTATCTATCCTAGATGATAATGGTAAAATTTCTATTGCTGGATTTGGTCCTCTAGCAGGAGCTGATCCACTGCAGCCAGGGAATGGTCCTGTATGCAGGATCGTAGTAAGGCCTCTATCTGATCAGGCACAAACTGTAACATTAACGATGACTGATGTGCAGATTCAAGATGTTAGTTCACCGCCTGTAGAATTAAACTGGACTGCAGAGGCTGCGACATATGACGTTATGATTGAGACTCAATATGTCATGATTACTGACGGATATTCAGCACCAGGAACGCAGATGTCTTCTTCTTTATGCTTGATCAATACCCAGCCGGTCTATGGATTGCAAGTTGAGTTTGTTGCTGACCCTCCATTTGTATCTGGAAGTGGTATGCAAATAACAGATTTACTTGATCTGAGTACGTGGTCTGTTTCTAGTCAACAATTAGGAAATACCTTCACGTTATTACTTTTCGATAATACGCTTAGTAATCCTGTGCCTCCAGGGTATTGGTATCTAGGAGAAGTCTTGTTAGATATTCTTCCTGGTTCGCCAGAGGATTTTATTGTAGATATTGATTATGGCGATATGGTGATATCTGATTCTTATAATAATCCAATGGTTGCTGCTGGTCTACCTTCAGAGGTCTACATTGGAGCACCGCCAGTTGCATATAGTGTTCATAACATTATGGGTGAGTTAACTTCAGGAGGAACTGGATCTTTTGAGGTTCATATGGCTAACACCGAGACTGTTGGGACAATGTCTTTTGAGATTGCTGATGTGCCAGAGTACTTAACAGTAACCTCTGTCGAGCCTCTAGATCGTTTTGCGAATGGCGTTATAGATGGCAGCTCAGGTGAAGACTCAGATGGTGAAAATTTTTATTTTCTTGGTTATGATTTTACTGGAGGTATTCCTCCAGGTTCAGGTGGTATCATTAAAGTTAATGTCCAAATGAATCAGAATATCGATAACCCAAATGTGATGCTATTTTTTGAAGAAGTTAGTGGTGGAGATGCTGGCGCAAATTCTATAACCGCGACGGCAGAAGGCTTAGGTTTATTTAATACAACTTCTCTTTCTAATGATGTTGAGTCTACTTTACCAAATGAATTTGGATTGCATGCTAATTTCCCGAACCCTTTTAATCCAATGACTCTTATAACATATGACTTAGCAGAAGATGGACAGGTTGACCTTTTTATCTATAATATTGTTGGAAGAAAAGTAAAAACCTTGGTAAATCAATTTGAAAATGCTGGAAGAAAATCTACTGTCTGGTATGGGGTAGATGATAATGGAAACTCACTAAGTGCAGGTATGTACTTCTATCGTTTAACAGCAGGTGGAAAAGTATTCACTAAGAAAATGGTATTAATGAAATAATACCAGAGTATTGTTAATTATTTAAGGGGCAGTATATTTATCTGCCCCTTTTTTTGTAAATTATATATAATATATGCCGCGGTGGTGGAATTGGTAGACACGCCAGATTTAGGATCTGGTGCACTTTGTGCGTGAAGGTTCGAGCCCTTTCCGCGGTACAC
>NHJO01000017.1 GCA_002169695.1 bacterium TMED217 | reverse complement strand
TTCTAACAGTTTTATTCTGCTGAGCGACTTCTTTACGATCTAACGTAATCTCATCTTTTCTTACAGTAGA
Source organism: bacterium TMED217 (assembly GCA_002169695.1). GTDB lineage: Bacteria > Fidelibacterota > Marinisomatia > Marinisomatales > UBA1611 > TMED80. The sequence continues at coordinate 38,407 of NHJO01000017.1, read as the reverse complement.
AGAAAGACGGTCCATCAAACGCTTGATCGGAGAAAACTTACTCTTACTATTTGAAACACGAAATGTCCTAGCTTTCTGAGGTGTAACTCCCTCTAACTCCTGAGCAATATGAAGCTTCGAACGAAACTCCCTCGCTTCACGGATCTTCTGAACCATCTCCGGATCAAACTCTGGCTGCGTTTCAGCTGATGAAACAGCAGAGATGCCCCTGCCAGACTCATCATCCGCTGCCATCTGAGCATAAAGCCCAGAGAAAGAAAAAATAATAAACATTAGTAATACTCTTTTCATGGTTAACTCCATTTAATTTTTTATTTCAATAAGATCATTTTCTTTACCTGATAGAACTCATTCGCACGGATGGTGTAGATGTACATCCCCGCACTAACAGGTGTTCCCATATCGCTGGTGGCATTCCACATTACCGTTCTATATCCTGCATCTTGAACACCGTTTACTAGTGTACGAACCTTACGGCCAAGCATGTCATACACCGTAAGTACTACCTGACTCTGCTCTGGTAAAGCGTAACGAATCTGTGTAGATGGATTGAATGGGTTCGGGTAGTTCTGGTTTAAAGCATATACCTCAGGAATTAAATCAGNAACTGTGGAAAGCATACTCCCTGAAACCTCAAGCACTACAGAAGCATTGCTCTCATTTCCGCTATGGTCAACAGCNGTAACCCAATACTCGTAATTCAAAGAGGCATCTACCTCTGTATCTACGTAAGAAGAACTAATTGTNGTAAACACNATNGCAGGTTGATCATCCATCAAACTATTTCGATAAATATTATAATATGCAAAATCCTCNGCGACTGAAGAAGACCAANTTAAACTAACTTCACCAACAGACGTCATAACTGAAAAGCTATCCGGAACCGCAGGAAAAATATTATCTATTGAGTAAGCACTTACAGGGGATGAGTCAAAGAAAACTGTAGGATCATCCGTATGCGCAGTAACCATAAAAGTACTCATAAATAAACCCTCATCCGTAGAGTCACCAAGTGTTGGTACGATCATATTGTACAAATCAAATTCATGATAAGGAACCATACTTATAAAATGCCAAAGCTGAGGTGCACCAGGTGGCAAATCCTCATTNCGCTCTCTCCATACACTATANAATGGATAGGCACCAAGATCCTGTGGGTCTCCAGGAGACCAGGCCATGTCTAGCTGTCTACCTTGATCGTTTGGCACATCCTCAAGATGGACAATAACAGGAGGCTGCGAAACACCTGGCTGAACCAGAGACATATCGTAGGTGACTATATTATTTTCTACTGTAAAAGCATCTGGGATATATACATACTCATATCCTTCTTTCCAAAACTCAATGTCATAGGTTCCATTTACTAATTCAATATAAAAANCACCATCCTCATTAGAATGTGCAGTCACATCATAAGTATAATTAAAANCATTAATATNAACATCGCTTAGGGTAGATCCATTCTCACCATATATGANCCCGGCTACCGCTCCATCAAATTCATATATTTGCTCAAGTGTTACATCGATATGCCTTTCTTCATCCTCATGTATAAATACACTATCGAATTGAAATACATAGTAATCATTGTTTGCAAAAATAATCTCATAGTTACCTGGATATACATATTTACTGTAGTGACCAAATCCATCTGTTCTAGTGCTAGACCAGNTNCCNTTTTGATCTTGGAAATATACACGCACATCTGAAAGCGAGTCTCCATTAGTATTTGTCACATAGCCAAAGAATCTTGACTGCGGAGCATCATCTAAATAAAAATCTAAAAACAGTGAGTCATAAGCACCAATAAAATGATCTTCATAAACCTCATTAAATCCTTCTGCGGTTACCTGAACACTATAATCTTGATCTCCTATTAACTCTAAGAAGTAATGNCCATCACTATCCGCCTCCACACCATATGTGTCTCCTGTATTATGACTGTATGCATTAACCTGAGCATATGCAATACCATCACCGCTACTAGCAGCATGAATNCGCCCTAGCATNACCGCTGGCTCTGGATCATTGCCCTCTTCCANNGCAATATTTATGGTAATAGACTCACCAGCTTGNAGGTCAATATCTCCAGCTGGGTAGTGCTGTGTCTGATAACCATCTGCCCAAACGCTTAGCATGCCATCTNCACAGTTTTCAGGATAATATGAAAATACTCTATAAGTACCTAGTGCACCTGTATGATCCCAGTCTTCGCTNTCACCACAATGGAGCACNGCCTCCGCACCGTGAATAATATCTCCATTATTTGCATCAGTAACAGAGCCATAGACACGCGCAGCCATNTTNAATGGAGCGATACCTATCTCTAAAACATAGTGATCCCCATAAGAAAGATAAAATGCGTCATGCTCTGCCCAGTAGCCATCTTTATANATAAATAAGTCATATTCTCTATCAGCTGGAACCTGNGTCATAAAATANCCATCAGCATCGGTGACCTCTTCNATTGTCTGAAGCTCACCATCTTGGTCATAAGCAAATAAAATAGTNGCATCAGATAAATGTTCACCAGTATACCAGTCTCTCAACCAACCCTCAACAATTGGATCTTCGTTGTTATTATCGGAGCTNATATGTAAATCTAGATAATGGTNGTCTCCGTTATTNGCATATTGGTATTCAAAGCCGCTTCCTTNAAAATCACTAGTATGAAATAGATTCATTGATCTACTGGCAGAAATGAAATATCCTCTATCGCCTTTGACCGGTATATTATAATAACCAGATGAGTCAGTAAAAGCTGGCCAAACAATATAGCTCTGATCATCAGCAATTAGATAGACTTTCCCATCATTGACAGGCTCTCCATTTTCATCATAGACAAATCCTTCAAAGTAAGAAGTNCTCTGGTCATCATGATTCTCTTGAAGCATAAATTCATCAATGTATACACCACCATTTTGNTTATGTAATTGGGTGTAAAAAGCACCNACCATAGCCCTAACAGCATTTTCAGGTGCAATGGACTGAAGATTCATATGNTGCCANTCGTTAANACCAAANCCNCCATCAAACGGAAGTGAAATATTCCAACTGAGGCGTTCCNAATTTTCATTATAATAATCAATNGCTAATACGGCATTATTCTCCCCCTCTATAAAATCATGCTCATGATGATTTAACCAGGCACTTAGATCAAANTGCATTCCGGGTTGAACCTCTACTTCTTGCACAACATATGTCACCGGAAACTCTTCCTCCGTGTTGTAAATTCCCCAAAACTTAAATGAGGAATCCCCCTCAAATGCCTCAAAGGATTGGTCTGAGTTCCACATGGTCATCCCAGTACCAATTATCATAGAATTNTCATGATGCCACCAGCCATTGAATCCTTCTTCGAANCCNCCGTTATNAATCAGATTCCCTCCAGACTCTGATGGCTCGAGATAGAATTCAAAATGATCGCCCATTTCAATTTGGTAGGAATCAATGTAATACATATTTCCTATCCAACCATCACCACCAGCTTCTAGATCATAGTTAATTCCATCACCATAGAGCATCATAGTGAAATTCCCATCCCAATCTGTAAAGGTTCTCTCTCTTGAACTATATTCCTCATGTGCATAGGCAGTTACCTCCGCCCCATAGATTGGATTACCCATTGTATCTCTAACCGTACCATTTATTTGATACATCAGCTCATTATCTGTAATATGAATATCTACATGATGAGAACCTTCAGGTAGAAAAACATCTTGGGACTTACAACGTTCATTATCATAATTATTCCAATAATGAGCACAGGTCTCATACATAAAATATCTTGGCTCGTCGTACCATATTTCATATGAACCATCTTGATTGATTATGGTATTACTTTCAAAATAAGAACTATCCTCATAGTAGTAGTAATCATAGGAGTGACTGAACATATGAAATAACCCACCAGAAGCCTGTTCACCATTAACAAAAACAGTCCCACTTATGGAATTCTCAAGTTCGGTAAAAAACAAATCAATTCCATAAGTCCCACCATAAATATTTAATGGATTATTAAACCAGTCCATACCACTATTCTGGTGCTCCTGATAATCAATTGCAACCTGGTTATTTGAGAAAAATGGATCAAAAACTGCAAAATTGTAATCGTATGAAAAATCGACCGAATCAAAAAGATCTATGTGGTAGTTCCCATCATATCCCGTAGAAGCAAGATAGGGCATATCATATTCACTATCTATCGAATCTCCTTCAGGCATGACCTCCACTACTAGGTTTGAATATTCACCTGGGTGTGTACGCCCACTAATATAATTTTCAGATGCAGAACCGGTTATTTGAATAGAAACAATATTCTCATTTCCATGGTGGTCATATGCTTTAATAAAGTAAGTAGAATTTTGAATATAGATCCAAATCCAAGCCCATTGATCAATTCCTTCATTCATCCCTAATCTCAAACTAGTAATACCTAATCCAGGATTATTATCACCAATATGATTACCAACTTGTATGCCACCTTGATCAACTACACTAATGATACCGTTATCTGCTGACCATGACCAATCTGGATGTTTGTACCAATTGTAATCTTCATCATCCAATTGCCCATTAAAATTCATATCTCTGAATACCTCAAAGTAGATAGTGTCGCTATAGTTTTCATGTACAAAGGTTAAATCTAGAGGATCACGATATGATATCACTGCAGATGACCCTGATCCGTTAACAAGGAAATCAAACTCACCAAGAGTTGCATTCATTACTGGTGGCGTGTCAGTACTATAGCCAGCACCATTGATATTTTCAGCATGGTTTCCATAGGGAGAAAGATCGTATACCATTGAATTATCCTCATCATTAAAATTCCAATATCCGAGCAAATTCTCTTCCTCTCCAGACAGGCTTAGATTCATAAGTGAATGAATATCATCATTGTTAAAAGCACGATTCCAAATAGATAGCTCATCAACAAGTCCTATAAAATTACCAGCATTACCATTTCCATTTACATTATGACCTATATACATATCCGCATTATTATTGTTTACACTCCCCGAAATAGAGATGGAACTATCGAATTGTCCGTTAACATACAAACTCAATAGACCGTCGTTTTCACTGTAGGAAAAAGCAACATGTGTCCATGTATTATGCTCAATCGGTATAGTCCCATCAAAATTGTACCATGTCCCATTTTGACTACGAACATGGGGTCTAAATACATTACTGGCTGAAAGGGAAAAACTTTGTGGAGGAGCACCTGTTTTTGAAATAATATTTCTGTGAGTTTCCTGTTCTCCTGTTATCTTTACCCAAGCAGAAATAGAGAGCTCACCATCAAAGTTAGATATAGAGGGATTATTATTTACTCTTAAATGTGAATCACCATTAAACTCCATAGAAAAGCTGGACTGATCAAAATAGTATGCTCCCATATCGCTTCGTGACCCATCTGGATCATTATAAAAATCATCAGGGTGCCCGCTATCAATACATGGAGAACCATCTTGTAAAGTGAAGTCGCCATCCCAAGGATTATTCATCATTGGATCCATATCAATATTATTAACATTATCCCAGAAACCACCCTGTACAAGATTATGTTCTACATTATAGTAGTCTTCATAATTCACACCAATAAGGTCTTGCTCACCGCCCCAAAAAATATTACTGGTCACAACATGGTCTTGCGAACGTATAGCGATTGCTTTTGCGCCCTCTTGGGTATGATTATCAAAAAATGTATTTTTATATACATGTGCAGCGCCACTATTTATCCGCATGGCTCCACCACCCCAATCATTGCCTGCTGAATTATTACGAAAAACATTATGACTCACATCACAAGATATATTACTAAGGTAGATCGCTCCACCCATCCACTCTGCGTGATTGTTTTCAAAAATATTATTTGAAATATTCCCATCTACATTCACAGCATAGATAGCAGTACCATGCCCATCTTTATAATTATTTCTAAATATATTATCTGATATTTCTATTTGAGTTGTTGACCATTGATCACCATAATCATTGATATCTAAAAACCCGCCTGAATTATTTTCTACTCTAAACCCTTTAAAACTAAAATGAGGAACTCTACCTCTTATAGATAAAAATGAAGAATCCGTAAAAACTGCTCCACCAGAGCTATCTGAATATGATATAAGATGGACAGAACGATCAAAGATCTCATAGTTTAGTTGATAGTACCCACCAGGAGAAACCAATACAGTATCTCCAGCATGTTCTACATAGTATTCACCGGTCATATCAAAATATTTTGTTGATGAATCATTGTGCATAAAATAATAATTCAAATAATGGCCTGGTGATGCAGTGGTTGAGTCTAATGCTGCATATATATCCCACGTATCTTGCGGTACTCTTATTGTTTTTGGGTCATCTAAGTATGGAGCATCAAAACTAAAGTATACTTCATGCGTTTCACCATAGTTTAAAATAGTATTATCCCAATTACCATCTCCCATATCAATATCAAGCACAAGCGGAGCAGGTCCACCATTTCTAATTAAAAAATTATTGGACACATTATCGCCTTGCGCGACATTTAACTCACGAATACTACTGCCAAAAAATCCGTTGTTTGCTTCAGTCTCAATAATTGGTCTATCGTACAAAGAAACAGGCCATTCTGTTCCCCATAACATTCTCAAATGATCTGCATGAAAAGCACCCTCATCTTGTGTCTCTATATTGTCTCCTTGAGTTGAAGCAACAAAAAGAACAAGGTCTAATTCTACTGTTTCACCTGGCTCAACATTACCCACTGAAAAAGTGACAAGCATAAACTTATCACCCGGTTCGTTATCAACCCAACCAAGACTATCACTAATATTGCCGCTAAACATATAGGTGGTTTGGTCTCCTGTTGTAGGATCTATAATATTTGAACCATCTTTATGTAAACCCTGTTGTAGATTATAATTCTCATGGTCTCCTTCTGGATCTTCATTCACGATAACAGAGGTAAGCTCATAGTCAAATGATACAGGAGCAAGACCAAAGACAGTGTTCTCATTGAAACCATCATTGTTATTATCATTCATATAATACACAATCGTATTATCATGGTCATAGCTAACAAGATCATTATAATAATCACCGCCAAAATCAAAATCACAGAACATACTAACGTAAGCATCATTCCATGTGAACTGACTTTTATTTTCAATCTCATATCGAACAAAAACAGCGTCATTTAACGGACTATTCGCATTTTGATCCATACCTCCATAGAGGACTTGCCTTACTTCTGCTTTTCTATCACCGTTATCATTATAAATAGAAAAAAGACTTTGGTCTAGAGGGACACTAGGATTTCCAGAACTATCTTTAGGTGTAAAACCGTAGTCAGTCCAGTCACTATAATCCTCAGAGTTTTCTGAATTATCCCAACGATTAACTTTTAAAACTCGGGACTCAGGAGCATAGGGATCAGATAGGTTATTATTTGAATTATCTTTTTCAAATGTGAAAGTCCAATAACCCTGATCAAAACCAATAGAAAGAACCATTATATTTCCATCAAAATAGGTTATGTCATAAGAAATAGAATCTGGAATATTCAATTCAGAATCATTCCAAAGCTCACCACCATTGATTACCTGAGCTATACCCAAATATGCCCCAGCACCATAAACAGTGACGGTAGAACTCTCCGCATTAAGACTCCAATACGAATCATTAGAATTATCATGAGGATATACAGGAGAAAAACACCCTTCCCCGTCTACGCTATCACTCTGCCAGTCTTGAACCCATGTTTCACCATGGAAAATATTATCAAATGTACCATCCTGATTAAAAACGTACTCATCATCAAAAATACACCAACGAGTTTCAACATCATCTGGACTATTCTGCCACCATTCAGAACTGTTTATCATTGGTCCGACTTGCATCGCACCTTCATTAGGAGAAAGTCTCCATGTACCGGAGAGAGATTCATGATTTATTGGAACATTGCTACTTATTAATTCACCCGGCGTAAAATCTGAATGATTCCAGTGTACTCCTGACACGCTAGGGTTTCCAAAATTATCCATACTACCAATCCAGAGCCCTGAGCTGTATATCATATTCTGACTTTGTCCACGTGGCCACTTACCAGCAGATTCTTCTGTTTCGTAGTTGTTCCCAATCCGTCCATCATTAGTACTATTCAAATACCAACGATTTCCATTGAAATACTTTTGATCATTAACATCATTTCTAGAGTTTCTAGATAAAGATCTAGACTCAAGATTTTTTTTCTTTTTCTCAATACCGCTCAGCGTTTCTTCTTTTTGACTATCTGTGTCAAACCTATCAGGAATCTGACTTGTAAAAAGGGTTGATGTGATAATTGTTAGAGTGATTAATAATCTGCTCATAGCATTTTCCTATATTCTATTTAAAATTCTTTGATCTTCAGGTAAAGACAATAAGATCCCCCACCCTCTATTCTTCCAATAAAGGGTATAGAAAACCTTACCACGATCCCGTGAATTTCTCATGCACCTTATATATAGCAATTTTTATGCCAATTATAGCAATATATATACTTTTTTTATTCTAATTGAGGAGAAATAATAAGCTATGCTAAAATGAGAAAATGGAGTACTGTAACACTTTAATACGTTATGTAATATGATGAACACAACATTTTGTTACAGATACTTAATAATATGGTTACCACTTATTTTTTATTTTGAATCTCTTTAAGGTGTTTTATCCCGTGCTCATCAAAGTAAGAAGTGGAAAACTCAAGAACCAGATCTGATGCAGAATCACAGAAATCCTGATCAACATTTTGCTTACACTTCATCGCAGCGACAATCAGCTGCTGTAGTAAAAGAGTGTGATTTACATATACCTGCCGGCCGGCTTCACCCTTTTTCTTTGGCTTGATTCTTTGAGCTAAAAAGTAAGATGAAACAGTATCCTGTATCTTTGTTGCGTGATCTTCTTTTGTGTTCACCCAGCGAATCATTTGATTTAAAGACTGAGCGTCTGCTTTTCCTGAGAGCCCCTTGATCATACTCATTGCCTTGCGAATAGTTGCAATATCTTCTTCGATCTGTACGATCCTCACAGCGTCATCATAGATTCCGCATGGAACCTGACAGTGACCATAAAGATTAGATGAGAGTATCAAAATAAAAACAAAAGACATTATTTTATTTAACTTAATCATAATTATTTCCTCACTGGTTACAATATGAAAATTAAACAAAAAAGGGGTCTCAATAGAAACCCCTTTTCTGCAAATATACAGCGCATCATTACGCTATTTTTTGATCTTTATTTCATCAGTACCATCTTACGATTCTGTACAAAATCGCCAGCCTGAATCGAATAGATATAAACACCCGCACTGACAAGCCTACCCATATCATTTGTAGCGTTCCACATTACAGTTCGATATCCAGCATTCTGAACACCATTTACTAATGTACGTATCTTACGTCCCATTAGATCATAGATCGAAATGGTCACCATCGCCTCTTCAGGCAGAGCATACTGAATCTGCGTTGAAGGGTTGAACGGATTAGGATAGTTCTGATTTAATGCGAACTCAGTTGGAAGACCGATAGTCTCATCAGCCGATAGAACAGCTGATACAGAGTTACTAGGATCACTCTCTAGTCCAGACATATCAACAGAAGTGATCCAATACTCATAGGCACCAGATTCAGAAACATCCTGATCAACATAGAACGAGTCAACAGTTGTAAATACCATAGCAGGCTCATCCGATGCAATCTCTCTGCGATAGATATTATGATAATCAAAATCTTCATCATCATCTCTTGTCCAGCTCAGTGAAACAGAACCTGGATCTTGGCTCATCATAAAGTTCATCGGAGTTCCAGGGTGTAGATTATCTACAGAGTATCCACTAACGGGCTCTGAATCAATGTAGTAATTAACATCTTCCGTGTGAGCGGTTACGATAAAGGTACTCATGTGCGCCTCATGCATTGATGAGTCTCCTAGTGTTGGCACCACTGCCGCGTATGGATCGCTCTCACCATGCCATGGGATTGTCTCAACATAGTCCCACAGATCAATCGGCGCGCCATTTACTTTTCTCCAGATTGAGAACTGAGTAAAATACTCCCATTCACCAGCCATTCCTGATTGCCACACTGTACGCATCTGACGTCCTTGATCATTCGGAATATCATGCAGATCTACAATTTCAGGAGGACCTGCATATCCCTCTTCATACAAGTTAAAGTCAAATACCACATTATTACCAGAGATCTCAAACGCATTATCTAGCCATATACTGCTATATCCAGGAGCATTGGCATAGACATTATATATACCATCAATCAGATCAGCATAGAAGAAACCATTCTCATCTACATTGACATAAACCTGGTAGTAGTCATTGGTGATGTACATATACGCTGGCATATCAGGTTCTTCCTGACCAACATACGTGATCACACCCTGTACAGATCCATCAAATTCAGAGATGAACTGCATTTCAATTTGACCGACGTTTGTATGATCGTAAACCTCTACGTCATATGTGTAAACATTCAAATGCCCATAAAAATAGAATCTCAAATCATACACACCGTATGCAACCTCTTCAAAGAAATCACCATTCTCATTTGTGTAAACAGAGTGCCAATAGTTTGTATCAGAAACTCCGGTGATCTGCACCTGAGCACCAACAATTGGGTTACCATCAGCATCAACCACACTACCTGATAACTCAAAACGTTGATTCACAATTGCATAATAACTGATATCTGCCCCATAAGTATTGTACTCTTCTACATAAATATGGTGATAATCATAGGTGTACATGCCCGGCATATCTGGAACAGATACGTAATAGAAATCACCAGCTGGAACCTCAAGATTGTAATTACCAACATCATCGGTATATACAACATAGTAGTTGTTCTCACTATAGACCTCTACAGGAACATTCGCAAAATCTGCCATATACCAGTACTGCATATCCTCGTCATACATTTCACCCATGATATGACCCTCTATTACACCAGAAGCAACAAAATTAAGGCCAACATGAGATTCAACCTCATCTATATAGACCGAACCATTACTCCAATCATTCTGATTGTATGATAAACCAATATTAACATGATGTGTACCATTAGGCACTGTTCCGGTAACCTCAATGTGGTGCCACTGACCTGCATCAAACGTACCGTCAAATGGATTAGAATAATCTGAATCGATCATATAACCATTCTCATCCCAGTAAGATATGAATAAATAGGCTTTGTTCGTGCCCAAATGAGCAGATGAATCAAGAGTACCGATCCAATCATCTGGATGTGACATCATCTTCGCACTAGCATGTATAACCCCACCTTCATCAACATAATCAACATGGCTCTGATAGATATCCGTCCAATTGAATCCATAACTATGGTATCCACCCCACATCTTCAATGAGTAGTGACCATCATAGGCCTCAAGCGTAGCATTATTCGGCGAAGTATAAATACCCGCGCCAGTACTATCAACCGCCCAATTCGAAGCTTCAACAGGGTATACGTTCCAGCTCATCATGCCCTCAGTCTCAAAACCACCATTGTTAATCAAATTAACCGGAGGCCCTGGTGGTGGCGGTAAAAGCTGAATGTCATGGTTAAACAGATAAGCACCTAGTTCATCATCATACTGATCTGAGAAAACATATATTGTTGTATCATAGTCACCAAATTCATCTGTGTAAAAATTAATATCTGACTCTGCGCCATTAATACCCCAGTATTCGTAATAACCATTTGAATCGGTTGATGTATAGCTCCAATCATTAAAGCTAGCATCACCTATTGAAATAACATTTGAATACTCTAGCCATTGATCTGCAATTATCTCACCCATTGGATCAAACATATGCCCGTGAACCATAGTATTGTATTCTAAAACGGAAACAGGAATGTAAACGCCCTCTGGAGGAACATTGTAATAGTAGTAAGAGCTACTCCAAGAGCCCGAATCATCGTAATACTCACTATCATAATAAAACAAAGGACGTAGTCTAGGATTAGAACCAAATCCTTCATTAGAGCTAAATATATTTGCGTATGTATTCTCATTTATATCTACACCAATATTATAGTAACCATCAAGATTTGTTATACCATGACGAAGCTCACCATCATCATAATCATAAACAGTAAACATTAATCCAGGAACTACCTCTGTAGAATCATGTGCCATTGAAGCATGACCAGATATCCTCTGTGTAGACTCACTATATGGAGTAACCGGCTGAACGCTCGTAATAGTATTACTAGTATCAAGTGCGACATAGAAATATGTAGCACCTTGAACCAAGAGATTTTCATTGCCTGGATCTTGCGCAAGAGCGAACTGCTCATAGATACCAACCTCCGGGTTTTGATCAAGAGGACCATTATCGAGTATCGGCACAACCTCATTACCATCATTATTCCAGTTTTCATTCAAAATATTCTGGTCATCCATATCTAACACACCATTAAAGTTAGAGTCGAAATAGACTGTAGCAAGACCCATATATGGACCTGGAGCGCTCATATCAAAAACAGCTCGGAAAAACAAACCATCATAGATATCCAACATTGGAAGAGTACCAACTGTGTCCCCCGCGAATAATGAGTTTACATTTATTACATCTATGGAATAGTTAGTAAGCACAGGCTCTTCCATCGACGGCGCATCAACAGCAATCCTGGAATAAGAAAATCCACCACCATTGTTACCATTTGTCCACGAATGAAAAACCACATCGAAAAACTCATCTGTATCCATCAAGTACATTGACATTGTCATACCCGCTATATAATTAAACCCACCAATCTCAGAATCAACAACATCTTTTAAAGAAGAATAATTATAAAATGACTGCGACTCTGTCGTCCCCATAGCCCACATTGTTAATGCTGGAGAGCTACCAGAATGAGAATTCTCAATCGCTGCATTATACAGCCAACCCTGGTCACCTCTTGTGATCCAGACCTCATCTGTTATTCGGTCTTGATTCTCTTCTAAATTTGGATCTGCGAAATTCTCTTTTGTGAACGTAACATAATCATCAGAATCATCGTCATAGTCATACCAATCACAGCCATTCCAATTATCAAAGTTCCATATGTCAGTTATCTCTACATCTTCATCACCTACAGATAAGAGGTAAAACTCTTCCTCCCAATCAGCAGGATCCCAGTATCTGGTTTCCATTCCAAAAGCGTCATTGTAATTCGTACACTCGCCCTCAAAATACTCACCTTGCCATATCGACTGTCCTTCCTCCTCATAATGATATGTCCAATAATAACTGAAAAGCGAATCCGGAAAACCTCCAGGAATTTCTGCTAAATAAATCAAGAAATCTTCGTCAGAATCGACAACCTGAGCAGGATATATCTCAACTTCATTATTATCTAAGAAATTATGTACGCTCATTTGCATATTACCATCCATAATAAAAGCATACGCAGAGTCAATGTCAGACATAAATCCGGCAAAAATGAGGTAATCTGCCCATGCACTTATTAATGAATCTTCCACTACGTGAACCATTGCAAGATTGTTACAATCTACAAGCTCACATGGATCAGGATCAGGACAATCGCCCCAAGCTACAACAGGCACCTCATACCAATCATCTGAATAAAGCTCTGGAACATTAATGAACCTATGATATTCCACCGCATCTGGGGAATTTGGCACACCACATTCAGCAGGTACTGTTTCCTCATCGGTCCAGTCTATTCCATTATCATAACAATGAAATTTATACTCATAGTAACCAGGCTCTAATAATAGATCAACAGAGAACTCGTTCCAGTAAGGGTCATAGGTCATCTCATACATCGTATCACCTTCAGGATTCCACTCATTAAATGTACCTGAGACCCAAGGATTACCACCACAAGGTACATCTTCTGCATCTAGCCAGAATGTGACCATTGTTTCCTCACCATGGTAGACAAGATCAGCTCTCTGAGTACTGCCAAGCCCAACATAATCTTCGTGTCCATTATAACCCTCATACTGCAAGCCACCAAAGATATACAAACCACCATTGTCCATAAAAACAGAACCCGAGTGTCTACGCCCAGCCATGTTATCGGCCTGCAACACCTTAGTCTCATATGTCTCAGGGTCGAATGAAGAAACATACTCAATATTATGGTAATCACCTGTTACAATAATTTTATGATTCCAATGATCATATGCAACAGCATGCGAAGAAGACGGATACGGAGCATCTGCTATAGCGCTCCAGGTATCTGTATATATGTCATAGGCATATATCGTGGAATTTGCTTCACCGGTATATCCGCCAAAACTGTATATCACTCCATCAACAGCGACACCCTCAACACTACCATACGCAACCGGCATAGGAGCTAACTCTGCCCAAGTATTATTATGTGGTACATATCTAAATAGCTTATTAGACGCATCACCGGATCGATCAGACCCGCCCCATACATAAACCGTGTCATTCCAGACAACACTCCCTGCATAAGTCACCGGGTGAGGCATCATTGAAACATCAGACACCTGACCCAAAGAGTCTATTGCCTGAACAGTTGCGAATATTGTATCACTATCTGTCTCCTCAATATACGTCCTCCCGCCAAAAACATACACATACCCATCTACGTACTGAGCATCGGTGTAAACCCTTGGAAGCAATCCATCGGCAAAGATCTCCCAATTATTTGTATACGGATTATAACGCTCAACTTCACCGGTCTGAGCCCAGATTGGTTCATCATCACCACTGCTAAACCATGCTTCACCAGAGGCAGCGTAGGCATACATTCCATCCGTGGTATATCCAAACCCATACCTAGCGATATTCATATCAGCAACATCTTCAAAGTATGCAATTCCTTGATAATTAACATTATCACACTCACTGAAATTTTGCTGACCAATATTAAGCGAAACACCAGAATCACATGATGGGTAAGGCTTACAAAAATAATTCCCATAAAGAATTATATCAATCTGCCCACCTTCAGGAACGTTCTGCATACCACAAAGACCCTCAGGAAGAACACCAGTTAAATTATTATCATCAATTTTCAAGAACTGTATGTTTGAAGTGACAAGAGTAGCAGGTATGTTGCCAGTTAGATCATTATTGTCAAGTCGAACGCTAGTCAAATTTGGCATCTCAAACAACTCAGGAGGAACATGCCCCGATAAGTTATTATGGTCAAGACGCAGCTCATTTAAATTGCCTAGACCCATTATCCACATTGGGATCGGCCCGGTCAGATTACCATAGCGAATACGTAAAGATTCAAGATTAACTAACTGAGAGATCTCATAAGGGATTTCACCTTCTTGCTCGTACAGACTAATGCTTGTGGTTGTTGCGATATCATAGCACTCGTCCCATACCTCAACCTCACCATCAGCACAATTATTAGGCTCCTCCTCAGGAAACAATTGCTCATATCTAAAAGCTACCCAGTT
Organism: bacterium TMED217; assembly: GCA_002169695.1. Lineage (GTDB taxonomy): Bacteria > Fidelibacterota > Marinisomatia > Marinisomatales > UBA1611 > TMED80. The sequence goes on along the minus strand of NHJO01000017.1, from coordinate 22,957 downwards.
ATCATCCAAATTATAATCCTCAAGCTCAACCTTAAATGTATTTTGCTCTTCTGTCATTACAAGATAAACCACATTCTCACTCCACGCACCTGGCTGACACTCACCAGCAGAGTCCTGAGAGTTACACCACATCATCCCACCTTCTTGAGTTTCATAGGATACGTCATCCCAGTTTAGCTCAAAGGCCTTCCAATGTGAGTTAATAGTAGGACAGTCAGGAGTAGTTAAGTAAACATTCCCAGTACCTTCATCTAATTTCCAAACCATGTCATATATATATGTACCACCATCATGAGTATCACAACCATCGCCTGTGGTTGTACTTTCAGTTTCTAGGTCATAGTGTGTATAAAAATCGATTTCATCTGACTCTTCACCATATTCATCACCATCAAATGGGTTATCACAAGTACCCCAGTAATTAAATTCCCAAAGAGCAGTTGGCTCTTCAAAGCCCGCTTCAATCTCTGCCAACTCAACTACATAATCCTCTGGATCCCAATAACGCATCGCAATGGAATCTCCCTCTGAATTAACATAAGGATGAGCACAATCGCTGCTCCAACCACTACTAAAAAGGACAGCACCTTCACCATAGATATCATAATCCAAGATAGTTCCATCATCATCAATATTGTTAGGCATACTAAAAAACCACTCGTATGAGACACCCTCTTCTACAGGAACACCAAACGGATATTCCGCTAGAAAAATAAAAGCACTGTCTTCAACAGAAGAAACCTGCGGAAGAAAAATTGCATGCGTCGAATCTCCACCAGGCCACATTCCATTCACGCCCATTCCTAAATAACCCATTTCAATATAAGACGCTATTGAATCCAGTGGCATCTCAAGTTCCTCAGTAAATAAATGGACTGGGAAAGCACCAACAAAATGGAGATTTTCACAGTTTGTAATTTCACAGACCCAATCATCATTCTCTTCACGTACCTCACATCCCTGTCCAAATACAAATATTGGTAGCTCAATGTCATAATCCTCGATATAAAAACCATAGTTGTTTGAATTATCATCATTCTCCTGATAGAAATCACAATCTTCGCCAAGAGCAGCACCAGACTCGGGAGATCCCCAACCATCAACTGTATATTTATACTCAACATGACCACCATTCAAATGAAAATCCACTGTTGTACGATACACACCATTTTCTTCATAATCAAAAAGAGGATAACCTTTACCGCTCCATCCATCAAAGGTACCAGTCACCCACACCGTATCAGCCGGGACGCCTGATTCCCAAGAAAATTCACTCATATCGACACCAAAATCAACAGCAACAAAACTCGGTTCTGGAAGATCCCAACAAAGACCGTCACCATCACCACAATACCCAAAACAATTACTAACGGTGATGTCTTCTTCACCCCACTCTAAAAATCTATCACTATAGTTAAATGGGTCAGAGCAACCCTGCGCTGCGATATTTTCCTTATGATCCCACCAGTCACCATTCACATATGTATAATGCGAACCTGAATTAGCAGGGACAGTTATCGTTGTTCTATAAACATTGTCACCAACGTGCTCCATTTGGTTATCATTGTAACTACCAAAAGCAGAACCACCTGCAACAAAAACACCCTGCTCACTAATAACCACGTCATAAGGCATTCCAACCTGGAACGTAATATCGATCGTATTATAAGAAGCACAATCTACACACGCGCCATAACACACCGGATCCAGAACAATATCCTCTGAACCAACATCAATGAAACGATCGTTATACTGACCATCTGCACAACCACCATCGATGAGCCCATCTTGAGGCTCAAAACCACCCCAGTCACCACCATCGGTAGATGCACGATTTCTAAATTTATAATAAACTCTCTCTCCAATTGGAAGAGAAGCTGTAACCGTCCAAATGCCGTTACCATTATCCTCCATTGCAAGACCTGCATTCGCAAAAATAGCTCCACCGGCTATATAAACACCGGTCGGATCCACTTCTTCAAATGACATATCTACGGCAAAAGTAACATCAGAATGAGTTTCAAGATTCTCACTAACAAAGCTAAAGGTCCATACTCCACCACCAACATTTACACTAACCACCATCGCACTATCTTCAACTAAACTAACAATTTGATATTCAACAGAATCAGGGGCCCCTTCAGGAGAGGAAAGCTCGAGGCCATTTGTGGCTTTCGCGATACCAAGAAAAGAACCAACACCTTCGATACGAATCGTATCTTCACTAGATGAGGTGTATGACCAGGCACCAGGGTTTTGCCCATTATGTGGAGCAATCGGAGCCGCACATCCTTCTTCAACACCTTGCCAACCTTCAACCCAGGTCGCATCTTCTAATTCATTTTTAAAAGTTCCATCCGCCTCAAAGACATATACATCATCAAATAAACATTCTCTACTATCAACATCTTCAGCCGAACTAGCCCACCAAACTGCAGATCCGTCCGCCGGTCCATAACTAAGCGCACCCGCAGAAGGGGCGAGAAGCCATCTGCCAACTATCGCTGGCTCTTCTGGCTCATTATTCATAACATGAGAACCAAGATTGGTCCAAGTATCCTGGCCTAAAACTATCCACTCTGAACTCACCTCATCAGTTCCAGCAGAGGTTACCCAGTCTGTGTTGCCATTTGTGACACTTGCCTTTCTAACTAAGGTGTGGTTTGCTGTTGCATTGGAAATTCCTGCAACGTGCCATCCACTCCCAGGATCACTTCCTTCTGTGCCGACAGCATCAATAATAACACCATTATAAGCAAGGCCGACGGCATCATCTCCATTAAAATTGGATGCTTGTGTACCAGTTATATCAGCCTCAGCCAGGATAGCAGCATCTGAAGAAGAGTTACATAAAATAAAAACGTCACCGGCAGCAAGGGTGCCAGAAAGATCAGCATTGTTACCTTGACCTTCTGCCCAGTCTCCACCATTGGCAATTTTCCAGATTGCGTACCCGCTCAAATCAACGTCCTGACCCGTACCATTATAGATCTCTATATATTTGTTATTGCCAGAGCCTTCACCGTATTCACTAATAAATAACTGTGGAACCTCTGGCTCTGTATTCTGGCCACCAAAACTAAAAAGCGTACACGAACCAGTACCATCATCATCCTCACTAGGGAAAGTAAAATTCCAATGAAACCCTTCTTCGGTGAACGTAACCGGACCACAATCAGGTTCTTCTCCTTCTGAAAAACCCATACAAATCTGACCATCTTCAAAAGTATACGCATCATCAACCTCATCCTGAACCTCACAAATGTTTCCATTTATAGTACCCTCAAACATTGGACAATACATGCTAAGTACAGTAGACTCATCCATTCCAAGGCATAATCCATCAGAGTCAATCTCTGCCCCAAATAGACCGCAAAGACTTTCAAACGTCCAAACACCTGAAGTAACAACGTGAATACTATCTTCTGTGATAGTTGCCTCCATATCATAATCAACAAATGGCTCGCCAGCACACTCAAGATTTTGGAAACTCTGAAGTTGTCCCGAATGATCACCTTCAATGCTCTGCGAAGTCGCAACTGTCGCACCAAAAATTAAAACAGCAGCGAATGATCTCGCTGCAAACCAAAATTTATTTTCTAATATATTTTTCATCTTCTATATACCCCTAATCTTTACCGTTTTCTGTTGGAAATTTTATCGCTCTTTTACCATCCTCAGATTCAATGGTCCTTACGGTATATTTTCTACGTAGTCCTTGAGTAATTTTTTTGAAAAAACTTACTTTCGTATCTTCTTTAACCTGAGCCTTCATCTGATTCTCTATAGACATTTTTTCAAAGTTTGGATTTACAGCTCTTGAACTTTCAGCTTTTGGCATTTTATGCTTACTTAAAATATACTGCGCGCGAGTCCTTTCCATTTTGTCTTTATTGATACGAATATTATTTATCTTATTAATATCAATCGGCGCAATTGACTGATTAAGACTAGGCGTGCTTGAGGTCTGCCCCTCTTCAAGTTGCACGACCTGCGATCTATTTGTTGTTGTTTCACTTTCTTTATTGTCAATTGAAAACCCAAATGATATGATCATTAGAATAGACAAAAGTTTAGCTNTGCGATTCATTTCGACTCCTTTAATATGTATAAATATATTTTACTTAGTTAATTATAAAATCTTGGTATGTGCAACAAATGTGACAACAAATATAAAATACTCGNNTTTTATTGTCAATAAATTGTATGAAANANAACNNTNNATTTTTTTTACANTANNNTNNNAAAAAACTANTGCANNNAATATCAAAAATAAACTAATTTCGACTATGCNGTCGAAATTCAAACTAANACCCTTAAACNATGTCAGTTTCTAATAGNCAACTTGAAGAANGNGAAATGCGTAAACAGCGCATCCTTGANGGCGCTCTTGAAGTGTTTAANTCAAATGGNCTNGAGGGNGCNACNATGGATGAGATCGCACAAAAATCTGGCTTTGGNAANGCCACNCTCTACTATTATTTTAANTCTAAAGAAGATGTTTTCTCNGCNATATTGGTAGATGGNTGGGTNAAGATCTGGGAGTCACTAGAGCCAGTGATTGCAAATCAGACTGGCCCTAGAAATACATTTATAAGTCTAATGATAAGAATAGCCGAAATCGCACAAGAAAGACCAGGCTTATTTGAATTTTTATTTAACGCACCCAAAACCATTACCCTAGAAAAGCAGCCATGGAAAGAGTATCAACACCGACTTTATGGTGTGATCCGCGGACTGTTAGAGGATGGAGTCAAAGCAGGTGAATTTCCAAAGATCAATCCTGACCTTATGTTCAAAGCTCTAGGTGGATTATTTATGGGTCTCGTTTTTATGGGAAATAAAAAAGAACCTGTATCCGAAAAAGACGTCGAAAAGCTTTTAAATAAGCTAATCACAGACCCGAGTTATTCAAGCTAAACGTAATATTTAATAAATCGCCAAATGAATTTTATGCCAAACAGGGCCACTCTTGTTTTAATTTTTTTAATATCAACTCTAAAAGCAGATATTATAATTAGCGGAACTATTAAAGATTCAAAAAGTGGTGAGCCAGTGCCTATGGTAAATATCTTTGATGAAATTTCAGAAACAGGCACGACCTCGAATGAAAAAGGTTTTTTTACACTTTCAGTTATTGATCAGTCAAGATTAGATGTTTCAGTTAAACACATCGCTTATAATAATCATTTTCAAATATTCAATAATAGCGATACTAGTATTTCTATTTTAATGGAAGAGACACTACTACAAATGAATGATGTCGTAGTAACTAGCACAAGAACGGGATATCTATTACGAGATGTTCCTATTGCGACAGAGGTTATCAGCTCAAAAGAGATTAATGAATCTGGGGCGATTACAGTTGGTGAGCTTATATCTCAAAGAGCTGGAGTATCTAAATCTGTAAATGTGGATGGAGGCGCGATCTTTAATCTACTTGGCCTTGACTCCAGATATATTCTTGTCCTAAAAAACAATCAACCTATTACGGGAAAATTCAACAATCGGGTCGACCTTGATCAAATATCCACTAATCGTATTAAAAAAATAGAAATAATTAAAGGTCCTGGCTCAGCAGTTTATGGCACTGAGGCAATGGGCGGAGTGATTAATATTATTACCGATGATAAATCCAAAACAAAAGGGATAAACCTAAGCTATAGGGGAAGTAGCTTTGGTAGCAAAGCAAGTGAGATATCTAATGAGCCAATTAATTCTGCAATGAACACCAGTATCTCCCTTCCTTTAAAAACTGTCACCATATCAAATGACCTCACTTACCAGCATTTTAAAAAGGGGCAACAATTCGAATATATTAGCGCAGATCAAATAGATAAGCTCAACCTAAATACAAAAATAGCATGGGAGAACCCTAAGCATAAGTTAGATCTATCTCATCAGTATTTCGGACAAGAGGATGAAGGATCAACTAAATTATCTAGTGGAATAATCCTCTACACCAACTCCACAGCAATCACCCGTGACCAAGCCGCACTCACACACTCTTGGTATATAAAAGAAAATACTTCCATTTCACAAACACTAAGAAAAGAAACCTATAAAAGACANTATAAAGTAATNAATANCGAAGGNCTAATTGAAAGAGATGACATTACAAAAGAAGACAACACAGAGTATGAACTTCTAATTAACAAAAGAATAAATAATACCATGATCAATAGTGGCTTGGAATTTTCAAGGCCAAAATATATTAGTGATAGAATATTAGGCGGCTCCCAAACCAAAGACATAATAGGAATATTTAATCAGATAGCATGGAACTTCTTAAATACAGATATTATATCAGGTATAAGACTAGATAAATATGGAAGCACCAAAACATTTAGCCCACGCGTTGCTTTAGCATATAGACCAAAAAATCTGCTTACATACCGAATATCATATGGCCATGGATTTAGAGAACCATCTTTTATGGAATCACTAATTGACTGGGAGCATATCCAGTTTGGATATACAGTCAAAGGAAATTCTACCCTAAAGCCAGAAATCTCACAAGGGTTCACATTGGGAGCTGAATACACAAACAAAAACAATTTCCAATCAAGCGCTATGGTCTACCACAATACATTCACAGACCTTATAAAAGACTACGCTCTTGAGCCTGGAATTCTAAGCTATAAAAATATTGACAANGCCTACTTTACTGGTATAGAGCTGATTACAAAATGGNTAATAAATANCTCCCTAACCTCTAGCTTTACAGCAAACTATGTAAAAAATGAAGATGCTANCGGAAACCAAATCCCTAATACAATCCCCTTNTCAATCGGNAGCAGGTTNTCTTATAATCCANGAAATCGAAAATTTCTTATTGCNCTAAACCTAAAAGGGATAGGAAAGTATTCTCCACAAGAATATGACCCGCTATCTGGAGGCTATGTATCTTCAGCTAATGCGGTAGAGCCGTACCTTCTTGGAGATCTTAATATTATATATAGTATAAATCCCAAATTTAAAATACTAATAGGCTCGAAAAATATTGGTGACCATACAAACATGTCATACGGTCCATACATTGGCCGAACGGCATACATAGAAATAAATACAAATATAGAAAGGCAATAACATGAAACACTTAATAACTATAATACCCCTAATAACAATTTTTGGGTTTTTCTTAACTGGGTGTGAGGATAGTGAATCGGGCGACTCTAATGCAGACAATAATTCAGATACCTCTACTACAGATACCGTATTATTGGTAACCACCCATGATATAGACGCAGCTGGTGCAGCTGGATTTTACTTTGACTTTATTGCTGGTGAAGAAACAGACTCATCTGATTCTTGGCACATATCTTTTCAGATGCTATCTGTAACTGGAACAACCTATAAAATGCCAAATCTTGTTNTTGGCGATGTTTACATTGCGGAGTACACAAACGTATCCTATGATGATCTAANAACTACCCCNGAAACATTTATGGCAGATTACCTNCAAGACNCAAGTGTTCTNCAATATGGTGGNACCAATGAANTTCTATCATATGANATGCAGGTCCATCAAGTATNTGTTAATAATGCNGAGAGAGTATTTGTTCTTTATGAGCCAATTAACCATACAACNTACAAGATACANTTCATTGAATATNTAAGTGGCGTAACTTCTTTTAAGTATGATGCCCTTTAATAATATTTTTAGAATATCCATTNTAAAAAAATATAGTATTTTTTTGTCATGCCTGATTCTATTAGCATCATGTGCAAAAAAAATAAAATATTCAAATGAACTAATTCAAGANAATGAANCCCACTTCAAAAATATTAGGCAGTTAACCTTCTCTGGCGAAAATGCTGAAGCTTATTTTAACCTAGATAATACTAAACTAATTTTCCAAGCTCACGATGGGGATAGCCTGTGCGACCAGATCTACGTAATGGATATTGAGTCTGGCGAATCTAAGATGGTATCCACAGGAAACGGTACAACCACCTGTAGTTATTTTGAATACCCTGAAACAAAAAATTTCATCTACGCATCAACGCACCTTGGTTCTAANNCATGTCCTNAAAAACCAGATTTTAGCAGAGGATATNTCTGGAAACTATATCCAGACTTTGACATCTTCAAAGCCTCTTTAGATGGAANNAGAATCGAAAGGTTNACNGATAGTCCNAACTACGATGCAGANGCNACCTACTCCTTTGATGGAANTAAAATAATATACACCTCNATGGTAAGTGGNGACCTCGAACTATNGACAATGCTTNCTGATGGTACTAATAAAACGCAGCTAACTTCTAGNTTAGGCTATGATGGCGGAGCATTCTTCAGCCATGATAATAAAAAGATCGTATGGCGNAGCTACTATCCAGAAACTGAAAAACAGAAAAAAGNTTATATGTCTCTNCTNAANGATAATTCAATNCGCCCNATGGCNCTTCAACTATGGACAATGAATGAAGATGGATCTAATAAAAAACAGGTTACAAATAATAATGCTGCAAACTTTGGCCCTTTCTTCTTCCCTAAAGAAGACCGAATAATTTTTTCTTCAAATATGCATGATGAAAAAGGGAGAGATTTTGATCTATATGCAATAAATACAGATGGAACAAATTTGGAGAGAATTACTTTTTTTGATGGATTTGATGGATTTCCTATGTTTAGCAATGACGGGAAATATCTTGTTTTCGCATCCAACCGAAATCAAAAAAAACGTGGTGACACAAATATATTTTTAGCCGAATGGCGCTAAATTCATAAAAAAACCTAATCCCAAAATAATAAAAACAAATGAACCTATTTTTTATTTTTGCTATTGTAATGCTATCTATAATTCATGGAATAGTAGGTATCAGAATAATTCCATTTTTAAACCTCAGCCACCCTGTAAAAATCATTGTCTGGTCTGTTATCGTTATCCTTGCAGCTCTACCAATTATACCAATTATTTTAAGATCAAAAGGTTTTGAAAATGAGAGTGTTGATATTTTTTCATGGGCAGGATACATAAGCTTAGGGTTTTTTGTTTTAACATTCTTAACTGTAATCACAAAAGATATTGTCTATATCCTTATAGGAGTCTTCACAAAAATTGCTTCTTATTTTGGAAACACAATCGACCCTCTAGATCCAAGTCGAAGGGATTTTATTCAAAAAATGTTAAGCATTGGTATTATTACAACTACCGGAGCCTCTACCTTAGCGGGTCTATACAATGCTCGAAAAGATCCAACAATTATGAGGTCAAATGTTTCTTTAAACGGACTTGGTAAAAATTTGAATGGACTTACGATTGCTCAAATTTCAGATCTTCATGTAGGCCCAACAATAAAAGAAGGCTATGTAGAAGGCGTCGTTAATCAAGTAAATGAATTAAACCCAGATATTATAGCAATCACAGGAGACTTAGTTGATGGATCAGTTAAATATCTAGCAAAACATGTTGAACCTTTAAAAGACCTCCACGCAAATGTTGGAAAATATTTTGTCACAGGAAATCATGAATATTATTCTGGTGTTGATCGTTGGCTTGATAAAACAGACCAATTAGGATTGACAAATCTAATCGATAGTCACGATGTAATAACAAGAGGGAGTGACTCAATAACAATCGGCGGAGTAACAGACTACAGAAGTANTACCATAAAACCAGANCATAAAAGTGACGCCAATAAAGCTTTTTATGGTGCTCCAAAAGATATNCCAAAAATATTGTTAGCACATCAACCCTGGAGTATTTTTAACGCGCATGAAGCTGGCACTGACCTCCAACTATCTGGACACACGCATGGAGGTCAATTCTGGCCTTTCACTTANGCTGTTCGAATGGCAAATCCCTACACCGCAGGTCTTCATGATCATAATGGTACCTGGATATATGTAAACAGAGGAACCGGGTATTGGGGGCCCCCAATGAGATTGGGTGTAAACTCAGAGATTACGCTTGTAACCCTAGAACAAAAAAAAATCTAAAATTATCCGCAAAAAACATTGGCTTTTAGTAAATTAAAAGCCCTTATGGCAAAATCAATTACAATATTTTGGCTTCTTTATAGCGTAACATTCCTTATCGCTAGTGATCAACAACTATCAAAAAAGATGGGGTCACATATTAACGGTGAGCGATACAAAGGTTCATACAAATACGGATTAAAACACGGCCACGGGAATTGGACTCATCCCGAGGGAGATACCTACAGAGGAAAATTCAAGTCAGGAATTAAAAGAGGTAACGGTGTATATATATTTAAAAATGGTGAAGAATATAGAGGGCAATTTAAAAGAGACCAACAACATGGACTTGGCCAATATACATATGACAATGGTGAAATATATAAAGGCGAATTTAAAAACAATATTCGCAATGGTCAGGGTTTTGTCGTTTTCCAAGATGATACAATTCAATCAGGTCTTTGGCTCAATGATAAGTTTTTAAAAAAAATTAGACTCAAGAATGTTAAACGACATTTAAAAGCGACTTACCCAAANTATAAAAAAACNAAAGCTNCACCCAAACTTACAGTGAGCTCTGCTGAACTTAGAACCTTAGATGGAAACGATACTCTAGAAACAAATGATGATGCTGAGCTNGTTATNAATTTGTCAAATAATGGAAAGGGCAATGCCCAAGGAATAGAAATATTTTTAGAACTTGATAATTATTCTGGAGGTCTAATAATTGATGGTTTAGACATCATTCATAAACTAATGCCTGGTGAAACAAAAGAAGTCATTGTTTCTATTTTTGCATCAGAGCTAATGCTGACAGAATCAATTCTTGTTTCAGCATATGTCACTGAAACATTCGGCTTTGATATTAATGTACCTGATTTAATTTCAATTGATACAAAATCACTTACTAGTCCAGAATTAATTCTTACCGATATTAAAATTAATGACCAGAGTAATAAAAATGGACTCATTGAGCCTGCGGAAGTTATCGAAGCAACAATGTACGTTAGAAATAATGGACAACAAATGGCTAAAAATGTGAATATCGCAGTTTTATATGGAGACTTTGTTTTTAATACTGGTAAATCAAGTTTTGATCTTGGAGACATAAAGCAAAATCAAAAAAAGAAAATACAATTTTCTTTTTTCGCAATGAGCGAAGCAGAAAAAGAACTTCCTATCAGCTTTGAAGTAAAAGAATCAAGAAGCAAATTGGATCAAATTATTCCTTCCGGTTTAGGCCTAAATAGAAATAATAAAAACCCAAACTAAACATAATGTTTTTCGTAATATTGAATAGATATTATGAAAAAACATATAGCATCACTAATAATGGCATTTACACTACCACTTAATGGTTCAGGTATAACATTTACTATTGACCACCCCAACAAAGATGAAAATGGGGATCATATCCAAGGTAGAGTTCTTCTGTTCCTTAGCAATAATGATAAAGAAGAACCACGTTTTCAAACAAATGATAAGAGCTCTACTGCATTTGTTTTTGGTGTCGACCTAAAACCGCAACCCTCATCAAGAACAATTATCAACAATAAAACATTCGGATATCCAATAGAAAATCTCAATCAAATACCAAAAGGCGATTATTTCGTTCAAGCACTTTTACATAAATATGAAACTTTTAATTTAAGAACGGGCCACATAGTAAACCTACCCATGGATAGAGGAGAAGGTCAGCGATGGCACTCAGCTCCTGGTAATTACTATAGCACTGTAAAAAAAGTATCCCTAGATCCAAAAAAAAGAAGCTCGATTAAAATTATTTTAGATCAAATCATTCCTGAAATTATTCCTCCAAAAAACACTAAATATGTAAAACATATTCAAATAAAAAGTGATCTATTATCTGATTTCTGGGGAAGACCAATGTACCTTGGCGCACATATTTTATTGCCAGAGGGTTTTGATGAGCACCCTGAAGCAAGATACCCTTTGATGATATTCCATGGCCACTTCCCAAAAGATTTTGGTGGGTTTAGAACAAAAGCACCAGATCCAAATCTAAAACCAGAATATAGCGAACGCTTCCAATTAGAAGGTTACAATCGAATCGTTCAGGAGCATGAATACCAATTTTATAAAGAATGGACCTCAGAAAACTTTCCAAGAGTTGTTGCTATCGAAATACAACACGCAAATCCATACTATGATGACTCGTATGCAGTAAACTCTGCAAATATTGGCCCATACGGAGATGCTATTACATATGAATTAATACCCTATATTGAAAAACAATTCCGATGTATTGGAGAGGGTTGGTCTCGATTTTTATATGGTGGCTCTACAGGAGGATGGGAAGCTCTAGCTGCACAGGTTTTCTATCCAGATGAGTATAATGGCTGCTATGCCGCTTGTCCTGACCCAATTGATTTCAGAGCATATTGCCTTGTTGATATATATAAAGATGACAACGCTTACTATTCTGGGCCAGAACATCGTAAAGTAGAAAGACCAGGCCAAAGAAACTATCTTGGAGAAGTAAGCGCTAGCCTAAGACAAATGAACTATAGAGAACTAGCTCTGGGAACAAAAAGCAGGTCTGGTGAACAGTGGGATATCTGGCAAGCTGTTTATAGTCCAATGGGAGATGATGGATATCCAAAACCTATTTGGGATAAACTAACCGGTAAAATTGATAACCAGGTCGCTGAATACTGGAAAGAAAATTATGATTTGCGGCATATCCTAAAAAGAGACTGGAATNTTTTAGGACCAAAACTAGAGGGNAAAATAAATGTTTATTGTGGAGATATGGANAACTATTATTTGAACAATGCNGTATACTTAATGGAAGACTTCTTAGAGTCAACTAGTAATCCCTATTATAATGGTGAAATAGACTACGGAGATCGAGCTGAACACTGTTGGAATGGTGATCATTCTCGTCCAAACGCAANATCTCGATTAAGATACCATCAGATGTTTATCAAAAAAGCNGTTGAAAGAATGAATATATCTGCTCCACCAAATGCAGACCTANAAAGCTGGAAATACTAAACTATANAAATATTTTTTTTAATAATCGAAAACATATTANATAGGAGAANTTNTATGAATAATTATTTTAAAGGTTTTACNTCAGGATTTTTTCTTTGCCTATCTATAATATTATTTTNTGCTTCNAGNCCTAATCAATCTGNACAAAACACTATAATNATTCAAAGATTAGATGACTTAGAAGAAAAAATTGATTTTAANTATAANGTATTAAACAAGCACCTTGTAAGAATAATGGCCTATGGAGTAAAAGTTAAAGAAGGGCATGTTGATGGAGTAAGACAACCAGTAAAATGTGTTCAAAACATTGATAATTAAATTAGGATAAAACTATGACCAATAAATCAAATCACTTGCTAGAGCTTGTGATGTTTGACATCGCATATGTTATATCGAACTGTGACTATGAATATTCATCAGATGAAAAAAAATATCTAGATATAATACTTAGCAGATATGATGAAAAAGATCAAGAACTATTAAAATTAAGGACTCAGTTTTTAGATAGCATACTTGAAAAAGGAATCGATGAGGTCAAAAATTTTGTGGTTAATCTTAGCAAATCATTAAAAAGTAAAATAGATGATGACATGAAAGATGCTTACCTAGCACTATTTAAAGAGGTAATTATGTTAGACAAAAATGTTCATAAGAACGAGCGCGAACTTTATCAATTATTATGCGAACAATGGGATCGAAACATTAAAATATAATTTTTTATCTATTAATTTATTACCGTTTTATTTTTAACATAATTTTCAAGCCACTGATCTTGTTCCCAAAGTAGATGCAAAATACTTTCCTTTGCTCTATAACCATGACTCTCTTTAGGCAACATAACCAAACGAGCTTTAGCGCCTAACCCTTTTAAAGCATTAAAATATCTCTCGCTTTGTAATGGATAAGTACCAGAATTGTTATCTGCTTCTCCATGAATTAATAAAATAGGGCTTTTTACTTTATCGGCGTGCATAAATGGAGACATTTGGTAATATATTTCTGGCGCCTCCCAATAACTACGCTCTTCACTTTGAAATCCAAATGGTGTAAGTGTCCTATTATATGCCCCACTTCTAGCAATCCCAGCAGCGAAAAGTTCAGAGTGTGATAGTAAATTTGCAACCATAAACGCACCGTAGCTATGCCCGCCTACTGCAACCCGCTCCTTATCAATATAGCCTAAGCTATCTACAAAGCTAATTGCAGCTTTAGCATTATTTACCAGTTGGGTGCGGAATTTATCATTGGGCTCTTCATCCCCGACACCAATGATAGGAAACGAAACGGCATCTAAAACTGCATACCCTCTTGTTAACCAATAGATAGGTGATCCCCAGTATGGATAGGTGAATTTATTTGGATTTTGTGTTGTCTGAGAGGCGCTAGCTTTATCTTTATATTCTCGCGGGTAGGCCCACATTATCATTGGCAATTTATCTTTCTTATTCATATCATAACCATCTGGCAAGTACAACGTTGCTGATAAATCCAAACCATCATGCCTTTTATATTTTATTAGTTCCTTATAAACATTTTTTAAACTAATAAATGGATTAGCAAAATAAGTAATTTGATCAACACTATTATCACCTAAGCTTCTAAAATAATAATTAGGATAGTCACTTGGAGATTCAATCCGAACTAAAATTTCCTGTTCGCCTAGCATATAATCTCTTAGAGATTCTTTTTTATCTATTAGTCTTGACTCATAGAGCCTTTCTTTTTTCATTGTACTAAGATTAACCTTATCTAGAAAAGGGAACTGCCCCTCCGCGGTAAAACCGTCCCCCAAAAGAAATAGATTGCCGTCTTTTAAAGCTAGAGTAGATCTCCCATATTTATTCCTTTTATTAATATAACTACCAGGATCACTATATCGATCTTGATAGTTTCTGTCTGCAATAATCAATGGTTCATCATTCGGTTTTGATGGGTTAAATAAATATGTTTTAGTATTTCTATTATTCCACCAGTAATCAAAACCTATTGCTAGTGTATCATTACACCAGCTTATACGATAATATCTATTTTTTGTTTTTAAAATCTTAATTGGGCTTTTATCAAAAGGAGCGTCAAGCTGAGAAACTTCATCACGAAACTCTACATCATTTTTTGGGTCACCTCCGTCTAGTGCATTAACATAATAAATAGAAGCTGGTTTATCTAACCTCCAAGAAAAGCCT
Organism: bacterium TMED217; assembly: GCA_002169695.1. Classification (GTDB taxonomy): domain Bacteria; phylum Fidelibacterota; class Marinisomatia; order Marinisomatales; family UBA1611; genus TMED80. The sequence continues at coordinate 7,834 of NHJO01000017.1, read as the reverse complement.
CTTTTACCTTCTCTAACCGCCATAAAACCTTTCGGTAAGTCCTCAATAAGAGGAACCTCTGATAATAGTTTAACCTTTTTCCCTTTCATAGAATGAATACCATATTTCACGGGAAAACGAGAGTATGGGACTAAATAAGAAAATGGTTTTTGAATTGATGATACTAAAACATAATTGCCATTTGGAGAGATACTTATATTGTTATACATATCTCTCTTTTGCCATAATTTTTTTACTCCACCTAGAGTAACCTTATACAATTCTGAAGTAGCTAATATTTCAAAATTTTTCTCATCATTTTTATTTTTCAACAAATCCTGATAAGTACGATTTTGTGCTTTTTTCCCATCATTAGTGGAAATCCTTGGCCCACTAGGAATACTCTCATCTGCATTAATTAATTTTGAAATTTTTGATGGTACAATTTTTACTAATAGTGATTTTCCATCCTGAAACCAATTAATCACATCTCCTAAATTTGCATTGAGAACTGGAGCAGTCAGTTTTTTTATTCTACCCTTTTTTAAATCTAAATACCAAAGCTCCACTCCTTCTCTAGTGGTATTTGTCATTGCAATTTTTGTCTGATCTGGAGACCATTTAATATTTGATATCCTTGGGTTTGATGGCATCCCTTTAATTGATTTAGGCTTAGAACGACCTTTTCCTAAAGATGAAATTTTTATATTATTATAATAGTTTACTCTACTTCCTATATTGGTTTTTGGATTAATTCTCAAACCGCCTAATCGCATTTCTTTTTCAGATAATTCCTCAATTGTTTTATATGTATCTCGATAAAGAAATATCATATATCTTTTTTCCTCATCCATCAAAACTCGAGGAGGCATACTGACATCAACTAATTTTAGAATTTCTTCAGGAGGATTTTGATAAATAAGATCTTCTTGAGATCTAATATGTGCAAAAACAATTATTATAAATAAAAATAAACGAATCATATAAAATAATTTATGTTGATTTTATTTAAGTAATATCATTTTTCGCATCTTCTTACTTGCACCTGCTTCAATAACATAAAAATAAACACCTGCTGAAACGGATTGATTGGAGTTGTTTTTCGCATTCCAAATAAGCGTGTGCTCACCAGCAGGCTTCCAACCATCTGCAAGAACTCTAATTTCTTGACCTCTTGTATTAAATATAGTGACCCGAACTCTTTTATCAAGAGCAAGTTCATAACTTATATTTGTTGTTGGATTAAATGGATTTGGATAATTCTGTTGAATAGTAAACTCACTTGGCACTGTAAGATCTTTAATACTATTCAATTGAGAAGTGCCTGTTGCACCAACGTAGCGCTTAATATCATTGTTCATGAACTGGTTTGTGCTTACTTCTAAAAAGCCGGGGATGTCATTGACCTGACCTTTGAAAGCACCTCGCTGTAAAAAATTTTGTGTGTAAGTATGTGTGTCAGGTCCTTGTGACTGCGTTGTAGTACCGCTAAAAGCGTGATGATGGTAACCATAATCATCATGAGTATGACCTCCAAATTGATCTAATTCCTCAGCGGATCCATCCATTCCTGAATGACCATCTTCATGCTTCCCAAAAAGAGCAATACCATCAAAAACAAAACCAATAATAGGGGGATGACTGCGGTTAACATAGTCACTCTTATTATATAAATTAATTCCATTGGAATTGAACGCATGCCCATCCGCGTGATAGTGAAAGCCCATACCTCTACCTACATGTATACCGGTAGATGTAATCTCAGCTGCAAAAGTAGCATAGACCAAAACATTATTAGATGAAGGATAGATAATTACACCATCAACCGCAATTCCAGTAGATGATGTGCTCGTATAATTATCAACATCCCAATCAGACTCGCTCACATTCTCATCCGATGCTAGACTCCCAAAATCAGTAAGGTCATTATCAGAAACATTTGTAACAAGCCCGTAGTCTCTGAGCGGAATTTTAATCAACTTCTGCTCAAGAATTGCATTCCTAGTGATAGTCTGCTGTTCATAATTTGTCCCAGGTGTCCCATCTCCTGGTGGTCTCGCAACATCAATCAAAAATTGTGGTCCTGATGGAGCGTTATGAGTAGCTATAACCATAAAAGGATGATAGGCTCCAGCATCATCATATGAGCTAGTAAAATAAACATGTTCTACAGTCCTCTCACCCAAAACAGAATTGTACATGTCTATACTTCCAAAGTTGTTATCTAATAGTGCGTTACGAAATGTTAAGTATGTATCAGTTGAATATCGCATTGACTGACCTAGATCAACCAAATTTTGTTCGATAACGTTCAAAACCGCATAAGCGGCGGTATTGGCTGCATCTGAGTGCCCCAGTTGATTCTGGTAGTCATCGTCAACATTATTATAAAATTGATTTGTTTTTAATGGACTTTCATCGTAATCCCATGCACTAGAGGCACCTGTATTTGCATCTGTAGGATAAGCCGCAAAGGTGTTGGTCTGCCATGAAGTAGCTTGGGGATTAAAATCGCTACCAGGGTCTGCCACAACATCAATTAGATCTCGACTATTTGCAATCGTCCAATTGGTCGCGTCAGCTGCATTAGTCGTTAGAATCACAGTCATATCAGGATTTAGAACAACCCATTGGTCTCCACTCCAGCCATTGTCGATTGTATAAGATCCACTGGTCGTGTTGTAGACATACCTGGAAGATGCCTGCAGTGTGTAGGCAACCGCTGATCCAGATGCATCATTAATACTAAATGCTATGTANGCAGATGTATTCTGATCTGTATGATAAATNGAAGACTTATCACGAANGGTTAGAACACCTNCCTCTGAGTCTACCGCGTAGTATGAAGCAAGCTCAGGGTGAACTGTATAGGTGCTAGCAAGATCATCTGTGGCTAAACTAGCCGTGTTTAGATCTAAAACCTGAAACATTGATCGTAGCGCATCAGAATAAGTTGCAGTGCCATCTTTTAGCGGAGCAAGATCCCCAACAGCAAGATCACCACTAATATCATCCCCAACTTGTAGACAATAGGATCCAGTATTATCGATAAAAACAACATGAGCCCTGTTTTCAATCGAACTGACTGAACTAGGTGTCCAATTTTTCCCTGTTGCGTCAGCCATGATCGTTTTAAAAGGTTTTGGAGCATACACGTCTGCTGAATAACCAACGGAAATGGCAATTGATAAAATAATAAATACTATTCTGATCTTTGATACGTACATTATATGTTTCTCTTTATTGGTTAATAAAAATTCTAGCCTGGTCCAATTTTAAAATCAGAAGAGGGAGTTCCAACAAAACAGCGTGGAACACCAGGATATTCATTTGTGATTACGTAATAATATGTTCCTTCTGGGAACTCAGGGGTAACCCCTTCCCTACCATTACACTCATCCAAGTCTCCGAGTCCATCAATATANTCGTAATCCGCTGAATAGACACCTGTATATTCTCCACAGGGAGAGCTTTCTCCATCACCTGATCTTTCTCCTGCTTTCATTTGATAGCTAGAGGCTAAAGCTTTTAACATAGAGGTACTATCATTCACGCTGGTATACCCATACATATAATATATTGGATATCCATCCGCGGCCCATCCTACGTGAAGCATCTCAGAAGAACTAGGAGATAAAGACTCTAAATAAAGACTCGGAACGCCATGATAATGGTATTTACCATTAGGCTGNACGTGAGCAGTATTACAATCNAGGCCTATGTTTACCATTGTCGCCTCTAAATTCCAACTCCAATTATGATTGTTTGTGACCGGCTTAGTATGTGGCCAAGGTTCTGCTGCAACAGGATCAACNTCAACCCCATTTAGTAATATACCAAAAGAATACACCGGACCATTGTTTAATAATTGTGTTTTTGTATTTGCTTTTGAAGGTGTCAGGTCAATGTCATAACTACTATTTTGAGCAGAGATTGCATTTGGGTTTAAGGCCCCAGAAACATTACCAAATAATCCAACATTATGAGCGGGGATATTATTAGCANTNACTTTTCTTAAATCCCCAGAAATTGAAAAAATAACCTGATTTGAATAACTTAATTGTTCTGTACAGAGGCCTCTAGAAGTATCAACCGTTATAAGTTCATTACAATTTTCACTTCCTGTGCTATCTTCACTTTGACTATCATCACAACTAAAAAAGAACATAAAAATGAAAGCTACTATAAAGAAAATTCTCATATAAATAATCCTATCTATCATTAATTCAAAATTTCATTTATAATTATTTTAATATTTTTGGAAATAATACAGGAGTATCTTCCTTATATTTTTTATATTCTTTCTTCTTGCCCCATGTTTCATCAGCATGTTTTTCTAGTAAATGAACACCACTAACTTTTGTTAATAAAAGAAATACAAAAATAGGNGAAATGAGACTTACNAACTGAGAACCAGNCAAAGTTGGAAAAGCTATTATTGCAATTCCAAACCATAAAACAATCTCTCCAAAATAATTTGGGTGCCTTGATAAAGNCCACAACCCTGTATGAATGAACTGACCTGGATGCTTTGACCTGAATTTCCTTTTCTGAAAATCCGCAGTTGATTCAAATAAAAATCCAAATACCCANAATAAAGAACCAATGTATAAAAAGGAATCCGGNTCTACTATTTTTCTAGATGTAATGGCGGTCACNGCAGCAACAGATGTTAGAAATACCCAAAGCCCTTGCAAAGTCCAAACTCGCAAGAACTGNTGAAAGTTTTTTTTCCATACACTAAACCTTCTATCTTCTTTATCTTTCAATACCCGTAGAAATAAAAAACTTCCAAGCCGCAATGCCCAGACCACAACAAAGATTCCAATTAACAATGACCTTAGATCAGATCTGGATCCAATAAATTCATTTTTATGATATAGAGCTGTAAGTATGACTGTCAAATAAGTAATACTTCCGGTTAAGTCATAAAAACGTTCTGTACTGAAATAAAAAGATGGTAAAAAAANTATCCACTGAATNATAAANGCAATAAATAAACAAATAAATAANACAGGATAATCNNNAGCAATGAGACTACCTTGAGCGCACGCAAGAGCGACTAATACAGAGATACATATAGAAATAGTTATAGTAACATATTCCTTTAAAGTATCATTCATAATTAATATAAAAAATTTAAATAATTAAGATTTTATTCCAACAATGTCCAATAAAAATGCATATTCAAGAGCATATTCTTTATAAACACGAAACCNTCCTGATTTTCCTCCATGACCGGCATCCATATTCATATATAAATATAATTTATTATTACCAAGCCAATGATCTCTGAGTTTAGCTACATATTTTAGTGGCTCCCAATATTGTACCTGCGAATCAAANAATCCTGAGGTCACTAACATATTNGGATAATTCATATCACTAANNTGATCATATGGAGAATAGGATAACATNTAATGNTAATAATCCTCATTAATAGGATTACCCCATTCGTCCCACTCATTTGANGTAAGNGGNATTGATGGNTCTAACATAGTAGTAACCACATCAACAAATGGTACAGCAGCAATCGCACCTTTCCAAAGNGCTGGTTCCATATTAACGACAGCGCCAATTAAAAGTCCTCCAGCACTACCACCAGAGCACATTAAATGATCTGAATCAGTGTAACCCTCACTAACTAAAAATTTACCTGCATCAATAAAATCATAGAATGTATTTTTCTTATTTAACATCTTACCATCTTCATATGATTTACGACCATAGATTTGACTACCTCTAACATTCGTTAAAGCGTAAATAACCCCCCGATCGAGTAAACTCAATCGAGTAGAACTAAAATAAGGATCTGACGTGCTACCATAAGAGCCATAAGAGTATAATAATAACGGCTGAGGCCCTTTCTTTTTCAGGTCTTTACGATATACTAAGTATATAGGTATTTTTTCCTCACCATCTCTAGATGTCGCATAAATTGTTTTCGCTTCATATAAGCTTTGGTCATATCCTTTACCAGGGACTTCTCTTTGTTTGATTAATACTTTCTCCCCCGTATCCATGTTATAATCGAAAACAGATGAAGGTACCAACATAGAAGAATAACTATATCTCAAAATATTAGTGTTATACTCTTCATTTGTAGAAATATATGCTGAATATGTTTCTTCATTAAAATCAAGATATGTATCCGTTTTAGTATTCATATTCTTAATTCTTATCGCTCTAAGTCCATCCTTCCGTTCGCTTAAAACTAGATGGTTTTTAAAAATTTCTAAGCCTAGAAGATGTACACTTTTACGATGACTAATAACCTCTTCCCAATTTGATATATCCGTAGCATTTATTGGTGTTCTCATTAACCGATTATTTGGAGAATCCATATTTGAAATAATGTAAAAATGGTCTTTATAATGTTGTATAGCATATTCATGTTTCACACCACGAGGAGTGAAATTTTTAAACTCTCCATCCGGATTATCTGCGCTCATGATATGATAATCACTAACTAACGTACTACTATTATAAATAATTATATACTTTCCTGACTTAGAACGATAAACACCATTATAATATGTTTCATCTTTTTCTTCATAAATAAGTTTATCTTTTTTGCTATCTGTTCCCATCTTGTGTCGATAAATTTTTTCACCTAATAGTGTTATCTTATTCTTACTAGTGTAAAATACTGTTTTGTTATCATTGGCCCACGCTACACCACCAGTTGTATTCGGTATAGTTTGTTCTATGACCTCACCTGTTAATAGGTTTTTAAAATAAATATTATAAAATCTACGACTGAGAGTATCAACACCATACGATAGCCACTTATTATTTGGACTAACAGCCATCCCTCCTACCGCAAAATATTCATAACCCTCAGCTAATTTGTTAACGTCGAGTATAATTTCTTCATCATTGTCTAGACTTTTATACTTCCGACAATAAATAGGATATTCTTTTTTCTTTTCATAACGACTATAATAGTAATATTCATTATCTAGGTAAGGAACGGACTGATCATCTTTTTTAATACGACCCACCATTTCATCATAGAGAGTGTTTTGAAGTTTCTTTGTGTGCTTTAAACTGTTATTTAAATAGTCTGTTTCCTTACTGATATAATTCACTACGTCTTGAGTTTGGTCATCATATTTTTCTGCTGATTTCTGTTCATCTGTCAGGCGCATCCAATAGTAGTCATCTATTCTTTTATGTCCATGAGATTCCATCTCATACGGAATTTTCTTAATATCTGGCGGGAGTTTATTACAAGAGCTCATTAAAACGATTATAGGTATAATATATTTCTTCAAAAAATTTATAGGCTTATTAAAAATGCTCCGGAGGAGGGACTCGAACCCCCGACAAAGTGGTTAACAGCCACCTGCTCTACCAACTGAGCTACTCCGGAATATTAATTAAACTTTAGTACTATAATAATATCAAAAAGTGGCCGGAATTTAAAACCTTTTTGTTTTATTGGTAAACAAAAGGTGTCTTTTTTTATTTTTTTTAATCCTATTATTACGTTATCAACTATTTATAAGTTTTATTTTTAAAATATAAAAACTTTAAGCAATGAGTAAAGCAACTGAAAAACTACCACAAAGGTTACTTGAGCATACCGTATCTCAAGACTATTCATTGTACACAGATATTGACCAGGCTGTTTGGCGATATATTATGAAAATCTCTGTTCCTTTTTTTGAAAAACACGCTCATCAGTCATATCTTGAAGGTTTAGAAATGACTGGCATCCCAATAGATCATATTCCCCGCGTAGAAGGAATGGACAAACGATTAGATAATTATAATTGGGGAGCCGTTACAGTTAAAGGTTTTATACCTCCAATTATTTTCATGGAATTTTTATCCAGAAAAGTATTACCAA
>NHJO01000016.1 GCA_002169695.1 bacterium TMED217 | reverse complement strand
CTGCTGCGCTTCCTACAAAAACATCTGCTGTTACAGTTCCTAAAACATTTACCTCATTAAAACTTGCTGTATCAGGTATATTAATAAGATCATAATAATTCCCTGACAAGGCTACAGCAGCCATATCTACAGTCCTAGTATATCCCTTTGCATAGTTCGCAGTATCAGAAATAATAGAATAAAATACAGCTGTCATCTCCTGCCTAGGCTCAAGTATGCTTCCATCTACCTCAACCTCTAAATAGGATATTGAAGGGATTGTCGTTAATGCATTTTGGCTTCCTACTGTAGCAGACAATAAGCCGTCATTAATATAAATCTGTTGAGTCTCTTCCCACAGCGCGTCTCCACCTACAGACTCTTTATAAAGTCTAAATTTCACTTCATAAACATTGTCATCTGCAGGCTGTCCATTGTTCTTTGTTAAAATACCTTGATAAGATATCCTTCTAGGTACAGATAAAGTAGCTTCCTGATCCATTAATGCGTCTGCATTACTATTTAAATTAGAGCGCATTATTCCGAGATTTGGTTTTTGAGCTAATAATGGTGCTAAAACCATCATCATTATATAAATATGTCTTTTCATGATTTACTCCTCACTAAAAACGTTAACTGTTTTAATTAAATTCAAAATTCTATTTAAAATGGAAAATCTGGTGGTGTGTCTAGAGAACCTGCATTTGATAATGCTGATGAAGTAGCCTGACTACCAAATAATAGCAACACCGCAAATAAAAGTGGCCTCTCTTTAAAATATTCTGCAATATTTTTGTTAAAATCTTTAAATCGTTTTCGAAAAGATTTCTTCTTTTTCGGGAGATATCCTTTTAAAACCTTTGGCACTGTTTCTCTAATATGTGACTCTAAACCTGAAATTCCTGAGGCGTGTACTAAATGCATCGGACTCATATAGATATGGTCAGCTAGCCATGAAGGTTCTTCAGTTATACTAACTGATTTAATTGAGTGGCCTAGCATTTGAGATATATAAATACTGGGACCTGCTCCAACTCTCATATTGGAAATATTATCTAACTTAACATCCATTGACCTAGCATATCCAACACCATCCCAGGAAAAACCTCCTCCAGCGATTGTGTACAACAAACTATCTTTTTCAATATATCGTATCAGTCCTCTTTCTTTTTCTGCAATATACATTTTATTAGTTGCATCAAAATCAATTGCAACTGGTACAAATAATTCAGCTTGAATAGCTGGTATGCCATTACCTCTTAAACCAGTTCCTTTTTTTGCACCTGCTACGACTACCACCTTATTCTTATCTATAATTCTAAATATTTGATTTGAATATGAGCTGGCAATAAAGTAATTACCTTCATTATCTACAGCAACGTCTGACATTCCTTCAACAACTTGAGGGTTTAAGATTGTACTAACTCGTCCATTTGGAGTAATCAATTGAACAGACTGATTACCTTCAGATAGAACAATAACAGAACCATTTTTCAAAACCCTTAAAGATGTTGGACTATCTACTTTCACTGATGAACTGCGATCTACTATCATTTTATATTTACCATTAGACATACTAAAAATCCTATTGTTATCCCTGTCAGAAACATAAATTGTCCCATCTGAACCGATATCTAAGCCAGAAGGGTTGATCAAATTGGCATTATATACTTTCCCTAAAATGAGCTCTTCTACTTTCTGATCTAGACCAACTCTGTAAATACTATTAGTATTCGCACTTGCTACTATTAAATCTCCATTAATATCTACAGCCAAAGCTTTTGGAAACTTTATCTTATCTAAGTTATTTGGATCAATGGGAACAGAAAAAATTGACCAAGAATAATTTGGTAACTGCTTGAGATATTCTTTCGCATCAAAAAAGTGAAATGACAGCGAATGATGTCTATTCAAGGACCAAGATAATACATGCGTGGCTTTGTCCATCAGTGCATTTTGAGCAGCACAAGAATCCGTTTTACAATCCCTATCATATACTGATGTTAATTCAGGATTTAAACTATCAGCCTCTTTAATAGTATAAACAGTGTCAGGCCTGTACTGATTTGGGTCAACGACATTTTCCATACCAGAAGATTTGATTAATTGGTAGATCATGTCATTTATCGCTTCTGCCTGCATTGGAACTAAATCGCCGATAGTCAGTGACTGAATAGATATCACTGCACCTTTATCAATTTTATTCTTTGTTTTATTTTGACTTTGCTCAACTTCTAAACTTTCAGCAATTTCGTCTTCTAAAACTTCTTCTTTCGGCTTAATAACCTCTAACTGAAAAGAATCGGTTGAGGAGAGACCTTTTTTATCTTTTACGGTTAGTTTGATTACATGTTTTGAACCAATAGAAAGTGACTCTGGCAGATCAAGTAAAAAAGTTTCGGTATACGTTTTTATGACATTAATTGAGCGATTATTCCCCTTATGAGTTTTAACCGTATCGGTATCATCGTAGGTATAGTTTTCTTTTGCCATTAATGATGGAGGCAGCAACCACTCAAACTGTAAAACATCTCCATTTGGGTCTCCAGATTTTTTACCACTTATGGTGATTGTACTTCCAGGTGCCGCTTTTATGTCATCACCAGCATCAGCAACCGGGGGTTGATTTTCACTTTTTTTAAAAATTTTACCAAACTGTTGAGCACCCTGAGAGTGCCCATAATTATTGCCCAATAAGAGTAATATTAATACTATATAGTAATATCTCATTTTTATTTCCTATGATTTGAGTTTAATGTTTCCCCCTATTACTAGTTTGCATGTTGATAGTTAACATTGGACGCTTCACAGACGATCCTTAGTCATAGGGGAATTTGTTAGACTATTGTCTATTAAAATTTTTCGAGGTACTATCATTTGCAATTCTTCCTTTAAAAGAAGAAACAATTTATTAAAAATTAATTGAGATTTGATTTATTATTTTAAATCGATGATAAAAGATGGCCTATTCTCTTTTTCAATTTTCCACCAATTCTTTTCATTAACATTTCCTTCACTAAAAGAATATTGATATAAACTAATTCGCAAACTTTTGATGTCTGATATATTATCAAATACTACAGCATCTTTCATTACTGATTCTTCCATAGCGATTTTAGATAAAAAACGTGCGAACCAATAAGAATTATTTAAATGTCTGTTTATACTTGATTGAAGATTGTTAATATATTTTTGTCTTTCTGGAAATGGAAGTGATTCTAAAATTGTTCTTTCTTCATTTTTTATAAAATTATTAATAGATACATCACTCATTTTTAGATCATCAGAGACCATAACCTCTAAAAATCTTTTATATGATGACAGATCAAAAGGATTATTTATGAGCCGCTCAAAGTAAAGCGCTTCAAACCAAAGCTGCCAATCGATTCGAGGCATATGTGAGGGAAAAAACTTTGGTCGATCTTCTGGTTTTACTGGTTTATATTTAAAAATAATAGGTCTCCACAAGCTATCTGATGAAAGTGCTTCAATATATATTTCAGGCCTGGTAATAGTCATTACCCTAAATAAGCCATATGCATTCATAGACCTAATCACTTGCGCAGTCTGAATCAATTTATTACCAACAAGTGAAATATCATTATTATTTTGATTGGCTTGGTTACCTTTAATATCTCGATTGATAAAAAACGAAGCTGTATAAATAAAGCAAATCAAAATAATAGATCCGGATATAATTTTAAATTTTTCTACAGCATTTTTACTATCATATTGTTTTTGATCATTAAAAATCCATTTGTTAAAATAACTTTTTACCAGCTGATCATCGATAAGTGTAAGACAAATTACAATTGTAAGAAGATTAAAAAATCCATAGTTACCCGTAACAATAATTAATAATTGAAAAGAGATTAAACTTAATAAAGCAACTCGACGCAATCGACGAGGAAAAAATATCAGGAGCGGTATAATTAACTCGCAACAATATGTAAAAACAAGAGAGACTTTATCAACAAATTCTGGGAGCTTATGTACGTACCAACTTATCCAAGAAGGAATAGGCTGTGTCCAATAATGGTAATTTAATGCAGTTAGATCTCTCCATGTATTTGACCCATCTGAGCCAAAAAAAGTAAACTTCACTAGACCTGACTCAAGCATAAGTTTTATGATTAATAACCACAATAACCATCTCCCAATAGGCAGAGGATTGTCAACATTTTTTCTATCATCAAATATTTTCCAAGGCACAAAAAATATAGATAATAAATATGTCTCTAATAAGAGGGCATCCCACTGAAAATTAAGAAAGGGTTCCGATACAGAAGATATTGATAAATAACATACCCATGATAAGATTATCGATATATGTGGAACTAAACCTAGCATCAAAGATAATGATGAAAGTGTTCCTGTAGAGAGTACTACGTTAAGCCAAAAATCATTTTGAAAGAACCATAATATTGTCGGCCTTGCAAACCACTTCGAAACATCAGTATTTGTTTTAGTGATAAATCCTTCTATTTGTCTAAGGTCATTTTCAAAAGGGACTATACCCTTTGAACTAATAAGAACATCAGACTGAGTCCAGAAAGATAAAAATGCGATAATCCCTATAAACCCAAGTAGTCTACCATATACCCACCCACTTATGTTATAAGTATCTGGCATATAATTACCGCCCAAGAAAAAATCTCCTATAGATTTGAATTTTTTTCTATTGTCAGCTATTAATTGATAACAAAACTCTGAGATTTTTCTAAATATTTTAAATCTACGGTATAACAAAATTGGCCATTTCTTGCCAATCTCATTATAAAATCTATATACTGCAGCTGCGCCAGTATATCTGTTGTTCTTTGTAAAGAAGACAACAGACTTTTCATAATCAAGCTTAGGTGCTTTAGGGTATTTATTAAATAGATCTTGATACGGAATAAACTCAACATGATTATTTACTCCTAAAGATTTAAAGCGGTCTGCACATAATCTGCAAAAATTGCATTCTCCATCCCAAACCATGATGGGATTCTTTAATCGTAATTTATTTTTTTTTGATTCAATCAAAGAAATTAACTTATAATATTTTATAAATTTACAAGCGCCTATATTTATTATATAATTGCCCAATAATGCCATCTGCTAGCCCGGACTGAGGCACGATTATTTTTTCTGCACCTGACCATTTCATACATCTTAAATATATTTTACTAGCATGTATAATGACATCAGCTCTATCTGGTCTTAAGCCTAAAATTGTGATTCGTTCTTGTAGACTTTTTGTGCTAATGCTTTTTATTAATTTTTTAATATGACCGTATTTGATTGACTCGCCCTTATCTTTTTTCTCCATAGATGCTATTTTATTTATATTACCACCACTCCCAATTGCTGTAATTGATTCTATGCCTTTTCTACTACTACTCATCCAAGATTTCATATCATTCCAAAATGATTTTTCAACTTTCCCTTCAAGCAAGCGTACAGAACCAATGGGAAAAGACCTTGAGATTTGTTTTTTACCATTTTTTATTATCGTTAGCTCTGTACTACCACCTCCAACATCTATATGTATATAATTTTTATTATTTTTTATATACTGGCTTATGTTCCTAGATAATATCATAGCGGCTTCTTCTTGGCCATTTATAATATCAATTTTAATTCCAGTCTGATCCTTTACTCTTTCTACTAAGAATAAACCATTTTTTGCATTGCGAATAGCTGCTGTCGCGCAAGCTCTATAATCTATCGGCTGATATGCTTCAATTAAAAATTTGAAACCATTAAGAGTACTTAAAAATTTATCACAGTTTTTTTCGCTTATAGCACCTGTAGTAAATGCATCGAAACCTAATCTAAGGGGCATCCTAATTAGAGATTCTTTAACAAAAAATGGACTTTCATTGTCTTTTTCAATTACCCTTGAAAACAATAAACGTATAGCATTACTGCCAATATCAATTGCTGAAAAACGAAGAGTATAATTCATTATGTATTAATTGAAGTATATGAAATAATCTTTTATCATAATGTGTTATAAAATCATTCTAATTATCAATTTTGTTTTCACCTAATACGTATCGCCCATCTTTAAACTCACCTTCCCATTTTTTACCATTATTATAAGAACCATTAACAACTAGCGTACCATTATTTGTCCATTCAAACCATTGCCCATCTTTTTTACCATCTTTATAGTTTCCATTGTATTTCTTTTGCCCATTATCATACCACCAAACCCAAGAACCATCCTTTATACCATTTTTATAATTTCGCTTATAATATCTCTGCCCATTATAATACCAAGATCGCCACTCGCCATCTTTCTTATCATCTTTATATGATCCAATATCTTTTTTCTTGCCACTTTTATACCATGTTGACCATAAACCATCTTTACGATCCTCAATATATGTCCCCTCTTCTTTTTTCTTCCCATTCTCATACCAAAAAGACCAAAAATCTAATTTAACCTCTCCTATTTTTAGGCCTTGTGATTTTAGAATACCATTATCATAATACTCTTCTGAACGATTGGCCATTCGCCCTTTATAATATCTACCATCTTTGAACATTCCTGTCCATTTGACATTACTATGATAGATGCCATTAATAATAAGATTACCCTCTTTATCCCACTCTTTCCATTTTCCATCCTTTTTATTGTTTAAATAATCACCTTCATATTTCTTTTGTCCATTGCTGAACCACCAAATCCATTGACCTTCTTTATTACCATTTTTGTATGTCCTAACATAAAAATCTTGTCCAGTATAGTACCACCCTAACCATTTACCATCCATTAAATCATCTATATAGTTTCCTTTTTTTTCTTTTTCACCACTCTTATACCAAAAACTCCATTCACCAGCTTTTTTATTATTTAAATACTCTCCACTACTTTTCTTGGATCCACTTTTATGAAAATAAACCCAAGGCCCTATTTTTATTTTATTATCTATAACTAAACCCTTAGACATTATAGCACTACTAAAATCATAATATTCTATATGCTCTTCTGCTTTTTTTCCTTCTGAATAATTCTCCCCTTCAAAAACACCATCCCACTTTTCTCCATTAATATATGTGCCTTCAACCAAAATTATTCCAGTATTATCATATTCTTTCCACTCTCCATCTTTTTTACCTTTATTATAATAACCCAAATATTTTAACCCCCCATTATTATACCACCATACCCACTTACCATTTTTCTCACCATTATCATATCTGCGCTCAAAAAATTTATTCCCATTATAGTACCAACCTATCCATGTTCCATCTTTTACACCATTATTGTAAGTTTCTTCTCTCTCTTTTTTGCCAGTTTTATACCAGTAATACCATTTTCCATTCTCTATATCTTGATCATATAAACCAGTACTTTTCCTTTTCCCATTATTATGATAAAACGTCCATCTTCCTATTTTTTGATTATTAGTGGTAATTCCTTCTTCTTTGGTCATGCCATTTGGGTATTTAATTTTTACACCTTTCCTTTCAACACCTTCAAAATAAAATATTTCGCCATATCTCCCATTCCATTTTTTCCCATTATTGAATTTTATATTTACGATAACTTTGCCATCTTTATTCCATTCAACCCAGTCTCCATCTTTAATACCAGATTTATAATTCCCCTCGGATTTTTTCAAAGTATCATCGTACCAATACGTCCACAATCCTTCTTCTTTCCCATTTAAAAAGCTCCCCGCATATTTTTTATTACCACCTGGATAATTACCTCTCCACTCACCATCTTTTTTATCATTTGTATATGACCCTACTTCATTTAAAATGCCATTATCATACCAATAACTCCAGCTTCCTATTTTTACTTTATTTACTAAGACACCTGTGGATTTAAGTTGGCCATTAGGAAAATTCTCAATAAAGTCTTCTCTATTAAGACCACTTATATAATTTTTATTTCCAAATTTACCTTCCCACTTCTGACCATCTCTATACTCTCCATTGATAATCTCATTACCATTTTTATCCCACTCTATCCACCGACCATGTTTTGTACCATTTACATAAATTCCACTATACTTTTGTATTCCATCTTCAAACCACTCTTCCCATTGACCATTTTTTTTATTATTTATAAATGTTCCACTAATCTTTTTTTGTCCATTTTCATAATATTCTACATACTCTTGAGCGATTTTACCTGCGCTATAAAAATATTTTCCAAACTGCCCACTCCATGGAACATTATTTTTATACATTCCATTAATATTTTCATTTCCTTTTTTATCCCACTCTATCCACTTTCCATCTTTTTCCCCATTTCTATAGTTTCCAGTATATTTTCTATCGCCATTTTCAAACCATTCATTCCAAGACCCTTCTTTAGCGCCACTAATTAATACACCCTCAACCTTTTTTATACTGTTTTTAAAAAACTTTTGAAATAAAGACCCTTTAATACCATTGATATAATGGTCATCTCCAAAGTATCCTGACCATCTTTTACCAGATTTTAAAACACCATCTGAAATTTTATTCCCATTCTCATCCCATTCTATATATTCGCCATTTAAATCACCAATTAAATAATAACTAATGTTCTTTTCTTTACCATTAAAATGCCACCATTGTGCTTGCCCATTTTCTTTACCTTCAATAAAAGTAATCTGCTTTTCTTTATTTCCATTTTTATACCAACTTTTCCAGAACCCTTCTTTTCGACCATTGACATAAATGCCTTTAGACTTTATGATACCACTATCAAACCAAGTTGTCCAATCACCGTTTTTATTTCCATTGATATATTCCCCTTTTTCACTTTCTTTTCCATTTTTATGTAAAGAAATCCATACACCATTTCTTTTCCCATTTAAATAATCCCCCATGATACGATCTTGACCACTAACATATTTACCGATGGCCTGCCCAGTGAATGGCTTTGAACTACCTTTAGTATATTTAATGGAAGATTTTTCTAATAGAGCGTCTTCGTCAGTTATACTGGAACACCCTATAAAAAGAAGAAGGAAAGATAAAAATTTTAGTTTTTTATACATCTAATTTGATATGTGGAATTAAAATTATTTATAATTTAACAAGATTGGTCTAATTAATAAATATAACCATACCTTTTTATTCTATTTTAAATACTATACCTTTATCGCTTAACCGATTTACAACGACATCACCTATCCCTGATGCTGGTGTTAATACCCCAGAAACATCTGGAGTAGATTCACCTTCTAAAATTAAACTGAGAGCAGACTCTGATATCATTTTAGCAGTCCCAGCATACCCTGGGTCCCGGTCACCTGTTACTATACAACTTATTTTCTTTCCATCTGAGTACCCGACTAATAACACTTTAAAATACCCTTCATCTCTTTTTTTCTTTGATGGCCCCTCTCCTGGAACTGGCAAAAATAATTTCCGTAAAAGCCATAGCGTTGATTTAAAACTGATAGCTATTTTTAAAGATGCCATACCAATAAGCATAGAAACCGATTTCATAAAACCAAATAATCCCTTATTAAAAGAGTAAACCTCACTGTACTTAAAATCTTTACCATAAGGATAGCTCATTAATGCATTCGACCGCCTTACAATACGAGTATTAATACCTGACATAATAAAAGGGCATATCCAGAAATTCATTTTTTCATCCCATTCTACAGATCGAAGACTAGAACCATCAGGCCCATCTAATAATTGGCCATCTGGATTTAGTGCGTAAGGGTTTCCTAATAGGCCAGATAATTTAGGTCTTAACTTAATATATGATGATATGTTTATCATACTCTCAATAGTCCCTCCACTAGGTCCTCCCTTCATTCCTCGAGCATAGAACTTGATCTGATCACATGGTTTTCCGAATTTGCTTTCTGCCTTTTGTTGTAAAAATAAAACACCAATATCAGAGGGGACTGAGTCAAATCCACAGCTATGAATAATTTTACAATTATTAGTTTTCGCTAAAGAGTCAAATGTATCAATAGAGTCTCTGATAAATGGAACTTCTCCAGTCAAGTCACAATAATCTGTCCCATTAACCACACATGACTCTACTAATAATTTTCCATATTTAAGATATGGTCCAACTGTACTAATTATTAAACGAGAAACAGATGAAATATTATCGAGCGATCTTCTATCCAAACTATCTGCTATAAGCGAAGGAAGAATCTTTGCATTAGAATCAAATTTTGATAAATATGTTTTTAGATTATCTAATTTCTTTTTTTCTCTCCCAGCAATGGCCCAAACAAATTTTTTATTTGAAACGCCATATTCCTTTGTAAGATACTCAGCAACTAGTCTACCAGTAAAACCAGTCGCACCAAATAAAACTAAATCATATTTTATATTCTTCATTAATTACTAATTAGCAATCAAACTGACCAATGTAACTATATCTATAATACTTAACTCACCATCCATATTAATATCTGCAACAGACTCACAACACACACCCAAAGAATTATTATAAACAATTAACTCTGCAAGAAACAAAACATCAATTATATCTAATGTCCCAGAGTTATCAATATCTCCTGTTAACCAACTACTACATACATCAGTTGGTAATGCATAAAAAGAATGATACCCCGTCAAAGGAGATGATTCAACTCTGCCAGAGCTATCAGATATTTGAATAAAATAATTTAATGATGACTCTATAACTTGCGAAGGTATATATCCTGTATATTTATCAATATCATCAAGATATAATTGAGAAGAATCATAATCAGACATGGATTCATTCTTCCAAAATACTTTTACTGATTCTTCTATAATACCTGATTCACTCAAGTCATAAACATTAAGTTCAAGCTCATATCCTTGAAGCTCAATCGGCGCAATAGTATCTCTGAGTGGCTTATGAAAGAGTTGTAACATTTCTAAGTCAGGTATCCCTTTAATTCTACAATGAAGCGCATCAGTGGATTCCCAGGTACCGGTAAATCCAATTACCTCATACCCAGGTAAAGCTACTTCGTAGGAATCAAGCGCTGCATTATCCCAAGAGCTATTCATTATTGGAACAAGAACCTTATTATTTATAATTAATGAATTTGTATATGGCTGATCATTAGGAGTCCATACCCTAAAAACCTCCCAAGGTTCACCCCAATAATTTTGAGACTCTGAAAAATAATTTGCAACTGACTCAATCTCATCATACTGTGGATGATTACTAGGCACTTCTCTTATTAGCACTTTTGTTGGGCTTAGATACTTACCCCAACAATCAATATGATCAATGTATGTATTATTTGGGTCTGGAATAACATGATATGTATTTATACCATAATACTGATTCATAAAATTATCTAAATCATCATCACTCCAGTTATTTTCTTCATAGACTAAATCAGAAGATGCAGATATTCCGTAACCATCTGTCATATAGTTTCCACCAGCATGAACTATATCAACAGAAAAATAAGGAACATTCAAATACTGCGATGTTTTTAATGGCGCGTCATTATCATTAGGTCTTGGCCTATTATAAGTAAAGTCTACAATGCTCATATTATTGTTACCATCAACAACCCACCAAGGCCCATAGTCTCTTGTCCAATAACTATCTGTTGGACCAGTGATAAACTGTACATTGCTAGTATTAACATTACTACTATTCATTGAACTAAGTGCACTTGATTGCTGAGAAGATGACACTAGACAATACACAATAACATCCTCAGCTAATTCTCTAATAATTTCTAATGAAACACCAAATGGGTATCGGATTATCACACCACTCATTCTCTCATATTCAGCAACATTGCGCACCGGTGATTCAGGTGGGTCTGTATCTCTTCCCATTTCATAGATTATGTTTATATTATTTTTTTCAGCTTCTGTAAGACCAATTGGAAGCTCATCAGCCTGGAGGTTCTCTCCAAATAACACAGCTAATAAAAAAAGTAGTTGAATTAAATAATAGTATCGCACTATATCTTATAAATTAAAATACAGATTAATAAAAATAACTAGGTAAGCTAGAGGCTATTGTTTTAGCCTATAGGTAGCACCCTCCATCGTTTTAATGAATTTATCGACCTGGCTCTGAGTATGAAAAAGATCATCCATCGCAACAAAAATATCACTAGGGTAACCCTCTTCGTCATAATCACGAAGAAAGTTAGACTCAAGTTTTATAACAACGTCACGAATAACCATAGGTGGAATTTCCTTACTTCTCATAAAATTAATTTGAAGGTTTAATTGACCTATCGACGTCATGTGAAATAGAGGGATATTACCATCATCACAATCACATCGGAAGGTCATCGTTCCATGTTCATTTCCTCTACCCCAACTTATATCTGACCCATGTTGTTCAGCAAATTCAATTATTGACTCACCAATTTTTGCAATCTCTCGAGTACAGTTTTCACGCATATGCTCAACAAAGCTGCTTTTTTCCCAGTTTGACATTTACATCGCCCCCGTTTTTATTATATATGATAATGAAAATTCGATAGATTGAATTTACTATGACTTACTAATACAAAAAAGTTTTCAAGAATAGATTTTTTTCAATACTATTTTTTGTCTATTGATTATTTTAAATCAACTCGAATCATATTATCATCAATATCTCTATCTATAAATTTATTCATAGGATCAATACCCGCTTTTGTAGGTTTTTGATCGACAATAAAAGTAAATGTTGATAACGAGTCTTTTATCATTACTTTTTCAATATAAATTGGCACTTCTTGCTCAACACCATTGACTTCAGTATCTCCAAGTATACCTACCTCAAGCCAATCATTTAAAATAGCAGGTGTTTCAATACCTATGCTATCCGAGTATACTTTTTTAGCTTCAACAGTAAACGTAACACTATATGTTCCATCTCCATTTTTTATTGCACTAGCATCTTTTGCTTTATTCTTATAAAGTGTGATTTTTTCAAAAGTATCCTCTATAAGATATTTTAAATTTTCTGGTGTATTCTTTTTGATGGTTTCAACAAACGTTCCGATATTTGCATAAGGCTCTGATTGATAACGAAATCTATTGATAAAACTTCTTAGCGCTTTATTAAATCTAGAAGGTCCTATAAAATCTGATAAGGTATACATTACCAATCCCGCTTTATTATAGTGAATATATTGCTGCCCCTCAGTCTGAACAATAGTTGGCTCAAATTTACTCTCCATTGCTCGTCCCATAAGATATTTGTCTAGCTCATATTTTAAAAACTTCCTCAGTTGTTTTTCTCCTTTTTCCTTAGCCAATAAAGCAACCGCTGAATACTCTGATAGCCCTTCACTGAGGAATGCAGATCCTTGGACATTACCCCCTGATACTTGATGAGGCCACCACTGATGACCCATTTCATGCGCTGTAACCCAAAACGGCATATCCAAATCTTCAGGATCTTCTGGGTCAACATCCATTACAAAGCCAATTGCCTCTGAAAAAGGGATTGTATTAGGAAAAGAAACAGCGAATGCTGAATATCTTGGAAATTCAATTATTCTACATTGTCTGTAAGGATAAGGTCCATATAATTCTGAGTAATACTCTATAGATTTTTTCATACCAGTCATCATATTTTCAAGGTTATAATCATGTTTTGGATGATGTAAAATTTCAAGATTTATCCCATTCCATAGCTCTTTCTTTACAGCATACCTCCCTGATACAAAAGCAAAAAGATTATGAATTGGTTGATCCATTTTATAATGAAAATGTCTTCTGCCATTTTCATTCCATTCATCCTGCAAATATCCTGGTGTAATAGCAATCTGATCTTCTTCAGTGCTGACAATCATCTCATAGTCAACCCAATCTGCATCGTCACCAAGGATACCATTTTTTAAGCCTTCTGCATCATTATAATTAGGCATTGGATCTTTCTTTTCATTTAAATCATATTTTTTCCTTGTTCTTTTTTGTCTTAATTCGCGATCTGGGTCATATCCAAAGGTAGGTAAAATCTGAGAGCTAAATATTAGTGTTCCATTTTCAACAACGGTCATATCAACACCACTATTACTAAAACCTTTTCTCTTACGTTCTCCTGCAAACTCAAGAAAAAATTCATCCCCAGGCATAATTGGCGGGTTAAATACATACATGTCCCAACCAAATATGCTATCTCGCTCTACTAATTCATTATCAATTGACCACTCATATTTTGAATATGGAAAATTTGTACTAAAATTAGAATGAATCGTATCAATCACTATCCCCGTTTTATTTTTCATACCATATGTTCCACTAAATTGAACCTTTGAGGCTGAGGGAAAAAGATGTACCTCACCTTTTACTGAGGTAATTTTTGGAAGGAGTATATTTTTATATTTTTTATATTTTTTTTCATAATCGGCAGATCGTTTTTCATAATATTTAGGCCTATGATACTCATTAAGGATATTAGTATTATAAAAAATAAAAGAACCCACTATAATGAATANGANTGAAAAAATAGACAGGCCAATACCTGTATATTTATTCATTCTTATTTTAGCCATAAATAACCTNGACCTTATTNCTAATGATGTNCCCCTTGCCCAAAACAAATTAGAAANAATCGTTATAATTGCAGCGAAAGATATCCANTAAANTTTATANCTAATCAANCTTATAATGTAAGGTGTATAACTATTCATATCTGAATATGGCGCNCCAGAACCTGATCCGAANTAATATAATGTATGATTCAGNCCTAGTTGCCCNGCAAAAATTCCAAACATAAAATATAATATCATCATAAAGTGCCCCAANTANTTATGATTTACTATTACTTGGATTGTAAATGCNAACACGCACAAGAGCATATAACGTGTCCAATCAAGAATAAATAACTTTTTTAAATACAATAAGNCCTCATAATCAAAAAAACCTCTCCATGTTTGNATACCAATNCCCACAACCATAAGNACTAAAAGCATAATGCCAGGCAAAACCATTAANGCAACTAATTTAGAGATCANTGGNATCCAATTAGGAACAGGAAGNGAATCNATGATCTGATCNGCACGAAGCTCTCGCTCTTTCCAAATAATTTGTCCAGAATAGAAAGTAATNATAATCAACATGAACAAAGCAAAGGAACCACTCAATACCGATAATACCTCATAAGTCACTGGAAGTGTATTCACCCCATACATTTTCCCGATAGCGGATTGATTAAGTAATAAAAACCCAGCAGCAGTTCCAGCAATTGCTAAAAAATAAGGATCTCTAAAAGCACGTTTTAACTCTATTTTAAGCTGAGTTATAAATTGCAACCATTTTGTCGATGAATTAAAAACAGGCTTTATTGAACTATAGCCTAATTCAGAATCAGATTTTTCATCAGCAATACCTCCAGCGTCTTCTTGCATTTTTTTATTAAAAAACCCACCTTCATGAGAAAAATGAAATTTCCACAAACCAATCCAAAAAAATACTACACCTACAAATAGCCAAATAATTCGATTTAGCAACAGCCATTTGCCCAAAGGTATAAGGAGATTATCTCTCTCACTAGGTGTCCAATACCTTACCAATTCACTTACAGCTTCACCTCCAAAAGGGTCTAAGAGTGCAGCAATCCATCTAGTCTCAATATCACTAGTCAAATTTGAAGAAGTTAGATATCCGAAAAGTAACACAACAGAAGCTAAATAAGTTGGCAACATCCTTCTTGATAGGACTGCAAGCGTAAATAAAATTGAACCCACTAAAAAAATATTTGGCATTACCATAAGAAACATTGGCTGTAGATAGGCATCTACACGCAATGCTCCGATTGCATCTTGGTCAAGGTATGGCATAAGAAAACCAATCAACAAACCAAATGTTATGCCTAATTGCACAAACAAACTCAGGATAAATGCCCCAGTGAAACGTCCAAAGAAATAATTTGATGGTTTTATAGGCTTTGTAAATAATAACGGATGCATATTTACTTCATAGTCTCTATAACCAGCATTACCAAAAATTGCTGCACAAATTAAAACTCCAAAAATAGTAAAAACCGTTTGCAGTTCTGCAATTAACAATGGAGAATTAATATTTGTACCTTGATTTCCTAGTACAATACTCGCACCAGTAAACGCACCTCCTAAAACATTAGCGATTAAAAAAGCGAGTGCAAAAAAGATTAGAAAATATACCCAAACAGAAACTTTTTTAAACCCCTGTTGAATTTCAAAATAAGCTATATGCTTCCACATATTAATCTTCATCCCCTTTGTCAAGATCATTTATTGTTGAAAAATACAAATCCTCAATTTCAGCATTACTCTGCTTAAAACCTTCAATAGGCTTACTATCATTAAGCAATCTAACCTGTACTTTACCCATATATAATTTTGATGAGATTAGCTGATGTTCTTTTTTGATGCTCTTATAATCTTTTTTCTCAATTAAACCAGTCCATATCTGTTTTTTTATACCTTTAATTAAACCCAAGGGCTCTCCAATTAACTTAACCTGACCATCTTTAATAATAGCCATATGACTACACAGATCACTAACATCTTCAACGATATGTGTTGAAAGAATCACAATAACATTTTCACCTATTTCACTAAGAAGGTTGTGAAACCTGTTTCTCTCTGTCGGGTCAAGTCCAGCAGTTGGCTCATCAACAATAATAAGCTTTGGATCACCAATTAAAGCTTGAGCTATTCCGAACCGTTGCTTCATACCACCTGAGAATGTCCCTAACTTTCTGTTTCTATATTTCCATAAATTTGTTTGTGTAAGCAAACTTTTTGCTGATTTTTCTCTTTCACTTTTATCAATAATACCCTTCATCACTGTAAGATGATCAAAAAGCTCTATCGCAGTAACTTTCGGATAAAGACCAAACTCCTGAGGCAAATATCCAAGAATTTCCCTCAAAGCTTGTTTATCTGTAGAAACATTAATATCGCCGATACTAATAGAACCTCTATCCGCATCTTGAAGCCCTGCGATTGTTCTCATTAGAGTGGATTTACCAGCACCATTTGGTCCCAAAAGTCCAAACATACCATTGCCTATATCTAAACTAACATTTTTCAGAGCTTCTACATTGTTCGTATATGTTTTTGAAACATTATCAATAACTAATCGCATGCTATCTCCATTATTTTATAATTAATCCTAAATTGAAATTTCATTCATCAACCAATAGAAAAGTTAGAAAGTTCTTTCTTATTATTTATCTGAAAGTAAATTGTACTGAAAAATGATCCAGTAATGATAATGCCAATAAGATAGGTATAAATGATATCTACATTATACCAACTATAGTCCTGAAAATAAATGATACTAATACCCAGTAAGAATTTAATAGTCTCAGCAACTAACGTTAAGCGGCTCTGATCAAGGAGAGAGGTATATGAAAAAATGCTTATAAATATAAATACTGCGTATAAATAATTCAAACTTGGCTGAGTATTATGGAGTACAGTAAATAAATGGAACATAAATACCAAAACTATAAGTAACTGCATCCAGCAATAGATAATTAAACTAGGTGAGTTTTTCGTTTCATATTTCTTTTGTTGGCTTGGGTCTTTTATTTTCACTGAAGGGTAGGAAATTTTAACATCCTCTGGCCTCCATCCAGTAGGCATAAACCAGATCTTGATTTTATCAATATAATTATCTGTCCTCCAAGCATCTTTGATCAAATGCCAGACATATTTATAGTTGATGAGTATTGGATTCCAAGTTTTGGCTTGGTTTAAGGTTCCATAAACGGGCTTTACGTTATCAAGCTCAGGCTGAAACGTACCAAACATTTTATCCCATATAATTAGAATCTGTCCATAATTTTTATCAATATACTCTGGATTAATAGCATGGTGTACCCTGTGATGGGAAGGTGTAACAAATACGTATTCCAGAAGTCCTAATTTCCCGATAACCTGTGTGTGATACCACAGCTGCATAAATAAATGTATCGGCCCCATCATTGCAAAGATAGACGCCGGCACACCAAGGAGTGCTCCTGGAATCATAAAAACAGCTGAAAACCTGATTGTATTTGAAATAGATTGTCGCAGTGCACAAGACAGATTAAAATCCTCACTACTATGATGAATTAGGTGTCTATTCCATAATACATTAACCCTGTGATTTAACCTGTGCACACAGTACCCAGAGAAATCTTTCACAAAAAAAGCGACCAAAAAAGCAAGCCAGTATGGTTCCAATTTATAAATAGTAATGCGGTCAACAAGCCATGAATAAGTAACAATAGCAAACGTAAACTTTATCGCATCACGGATTGTGTTTGTAATTCCTGAGCTTAAGCTTGAGATAACATCTGCCGAGCGGTTTATTTTAAGACCTTTTATTTTTGCCACTACCGCCTCTAGAGCAATCAGCACCATAAAAACAGGAATCGCATAGAATAACGATTTAATATAAAAACTCATGAGATTATTATATCATTAATATTAGTCTGAAACATTACTCTACAAACTCATAGTCTATTGGAATTTCAAATCTTCTTTTTTCATAATTTTCTGCATATAGCTCTATCATCTCTATTCCAAAACTCATACTAGATTCATTATCACCTTTATCAATTTTTTTCACGTCACCTTTGATGATCTCGCCTTCTATATCTACAATACCATTAGCCTTATACACACTATCTAACTTTGTTGCGCCTAATATCATTTCGTTATTTGACAATCCGCTTCCATATCTGCTAATTGCAATCAAAGTATCACTAACTCCTTGAGACCGTAAAACCTGTCTATTGAGAGAATCTGCAAGACGTAATAGAGAGAGCTCTTTCACAGACCATTCATCAATCACCATTTTAAATTCAGAAAACTCTAAAGTAGTTGTCCATTTTTTTGTTTTAAATCCATGAATACTTTCCATCTTATCATGAGCTAATCTCGAAACAGAAATAATACTATAATCTTCCGAGGCTTCATCATCTGAACCTATTGTATATTCTATTTTTTTAGATTTCTCATCCCCATTATCTGAAGTTTCTTCATTTTCATCTGAAGGTATCCAATACTTCTTATCGTTAACATTATAATCCCAGTCTTGCCCATCTTCATTAATAAGAGTGCCCGTTGTATCTTTGATATCAGAGACTAATCCAGCAATAAAACCAAAAAATCTAGTTTCGATATTCGTCGTTTCAATTTTGTTCTTCTGATTATTTGATAGATATGTTGTCTGGGAAAGATAAACTCTTCCAATAATAGGAGCATCAAAGTATGATCTCGTTAACATTTTTATTTGGATATCCTGAGAATAACAAAAATAAAAACAATTAAAAATGAACCAAAATAATAGCCTAAATATCATTAATTATTGATCCATCTATCTCTTACTTTTAGATTGGGATTTTTTTCAGTTATAGAAAGAGCCTCGTATACGGCTGAATGTATCCGGTGCCTCCAATCAAAATATTTTGGGTCTTTATTTTTTCTGTTAGGATGGACCGCATTTGTAAGTAATACAACTATAATTTCATTTTCAGGGTCTATCCAAAGTGTAGTGCCGGTATATCCACCATGTCCAAAACTATCATCACTGAGATAAACTCCACCGGAAGATGCCCCTGAAGGACTATCCCATCCAAGGCATCTGGAACTCTCAGGAACTGAGTTTGCTTTGTTAGTAAAAAGATCAACCGTGCCCTGCTTGAAGATTCTTTTCCATCCGTAAAGCCCTCTGTTTAACATCATCTGAGAGAATATCGCCAAATCTTTTGCAGTAGAAAAAAGCCCTGCATGACCCGCTATTCCGCCAAGAATATGTGCATTTTCATCATGTACATACCCGTGTATTAAGTTACCCTTTGGATCTATCTCAGTTGGTATAACTCTATTTAACTTTTCTTTTGGTGGATTAAAAAAGGTTGTGGTCATACCAAGAGGCTCAAAGATCATTGAATCCATAAAAACGTCTAAAGACAAACGACTTACCTCTTCGATAATTTTACCTAACATGATTGCGCCTACGTCTGAGTATATAGTGGTATCACCTGTATCTCTAATTGGCGCAGTATCGTATATGCTTTCTGTAATAAGATCTTTCGTTTTCTCCATTTTAAAGTATTGTTTAAATGCCGGAAGTCCGGATGAGTGTGAAAGTAAGTCTCTTATTGTTATCTTTGATTTTTGTCTCTGATATTTTTTCTTTTTCCCTTTAAAACTTGGCAAATAATTAGCTACAGGCTTATCAATATTAATTTTATTTTGGTCTACTAGTTTCATTATCCCAGAGGTAGTAGAGACAACCTTTGTAATAGAGGCAAGATCAAATATATCACTCGAGCGAACAGGTTTTTTACGCTTATAGGTGTGAAAACCATGGCCCTGATGATAAAAAATATTTCCGCTTTTTACAGCTAATAAAACGCCACCAGGCCAGGCGCTATCTTTAACCGCTGATTCCATAAAATTAAAAAGATAATTATTATTAGCACCGACCTTACTAGGCAGAGTGCGTTTTACCTCGATCCCGGGTTTATATTCAGATACTTTCTCATTTTGAATTTTCATTTCTTTGAATATTCCTGACCCTATTTCATGAAGACCAGGAATAGATATAGGAAGACGACCAGAAATATTCTTAAAGCCAAGGAGTGCATTTGCTAAAGCATTTTGCATTAAATAATTGCCCTTATATGCACATAAATAAGTTGATACTCCTGGGAAATCTTGTAGGAGATATGGTGTTCCTAAACTTGCAAGAATGATACGATCAGATTTTTTTATTAGCTCTCTAACAAAGTACGTTTCATTATCAGGAAAAAAAATACGATCCTTCCACTCTTTTGGACTAACAAATGCATTTATAAGGATTTGACTGTTTTTTGGAATGCTATTAATTATTACATCAAGAACTGGTTTTTTATCTGACTCATCAATCTGAATAGATCTAACAGGGAATTTCTCTGAAATAATTTTAGAAGTAACAGCAGAGCGTGAATGCTTGTATTCCTGATCATAAATATCAATAATATATAAAGAATCTTTGCCAATAGCATTTAAGGGTAAAAGNTCTTTANTATCTTTAACAAGAGTTATTGATTCCGATGCAATTCTAATAGCTGTTTCCTTATTATCTTTTGTTGAAATTTGTTTCATCATATTATCTAAATTTGTCAATGGATTAAGGTCAAGACCAACTTTGTGTTTTAGCTCAAGCATTTTTAATGCNGAANCATTTATCTGCTCTTCAGATATATCATTCCTGGCGACTGCCTTTTCTATTGCATCAATNGAGCNTAATATATCATAGTTTTGAATAATAATATGACAACCAGCTTGNACNGCTTTCACAATTGCATATTCATCTGAATAATTTTTGGTGATTCCTCCCATNCCCATACCATCTGTTATAATAGCGCCATTAAACCCTAAACGTTTTTTAAGAACNTCTGTAACCCAGAATNTACTCAAGGTAGCAGGGTCATCTGCCTCAGGCTGGTAGTCNGGGGCATGTACATGAGCAACCATAACAACGTCTATTTCAGCTNCAGCCATAGCTATAAATGGCTTTAGCTCTAGAGACCATAAACGAGTTGAGTCGCTAGGGATCATAGCAAGAGAACTGTGAGAATCTGTTTGCGTATCACCATGTCCAGGAAAGTGTTTTGCTGTCGCTATCATACCATGATCTTGNAGTCCTTTTGTGTATTCTAACGAAAACTCACTAACTATGTCCGGATCTTCACTAAATGACCTAGTATTAATTATTGGATTTAGCGGGTTATTATTTACATCTACAACTGGAGAAAGATTCCAATGAATACCTGCTGCNCGAGATTCTNTCGCTACAATCCTACCAACCTCATAGGCATTTTTTGGATTCCCTGTTGCAGTAATTGCCATCATAGGTGGGAAATTAGTCCCNGANGGAAATCGTTGACCAAAGCCTCTCTCAATNTCAGCATCAAATATAATTGGAATCTTCGAACGCTTCTGAATCTCATTCATAATCGCAATAGAGCTCGAACCATCTCCAGACCATAAATGAATACCCCCNATGCCATCACTATCTACAAGNCTGGTAATCTCTTTCCATTTTTNAGGAGTAATATCTTTATATCTCAGATTCATTCGATATATCATCATCTGAGCGATCTTTTCTCTNAGCGATAATTTTCTTAATACTTTTTCTGGCCAATTATCTGATGACCTTGGCGTACTAGTACACCCAATAACAAAAAGAAAAAAANTAAGAAAGATCCATAGAAATATTTTGTTTCTACAGTAATTTGNAATAATTAACGTTTTCATTACGTNTTTAATTTATTCAAATTATTTTTATGTTATGTCAAAAAGACTTGATCAATTAATTGGACNACTAATCATCGCAGGCTTTAGAAGNNATAANGTCTCTGANACTACNAATATATGTAGATATATAAAAAAATATAANCTATCTGGNGTAATTTTATATGATGAAGATCTAGAAAAAATTGGGCCNGGNACTAGAAATATTAAATCTCCAGGTCAGATTAAAAAACTCACAGATAATCTTCAGTCTGCATCAGAAACGCCTCTTTTCATATCAATTGATCAAGAAGGTGGGCATGTAAACCGATTAAAANCATCTTATGGNTTTCAAGAATTCCCATCATGGAAACATATTGGNTCNCTTGACAATNCCTTAATNACCAGAGAGTTTTCTAATTCTATTTCTAGTGCATTATNTAAAGCTGGTNTCAATCTAAACTTTGCCCCTGNCTTAGACCTTGACTACGGNGATGAAACATATATCGGNAAATTAGAGAGGGCNTTCCATGGAAATCCNAAGAAGGTTATAGAACACTCAAAAATATTTATAGAAACTTTACGTAATGATAATATTATATCATGTGGAAANCATTTCCCTGGGCAAGGATCTGGTTTCGGAGATACACACCAAGGGTTTATTGACATATCAGCATNTTGGTCTGTTGCAGATCTTTTACCCTATACTGAACTAATTGAATCTAATCACCTAGACTTAATCATGGTCTCACACGTTTTCAATGATAAATTTGATACTGAATTACCTTCCTCATTATCTCATGAGACTATNACAAATAGCCTCNGAAATGATTTAAATTTTAANGGAGCAGTCATATGTGATGACCCAAGCATGAAAGCTATATCTGATAACTATGAGCTTGAAGATATGTTTTCTTTAATGATAAATGCTGGGGTCGACCTGCTATGCCTAGGGAACAACTTAAAATACGACCCACACTATATACCAAAAGCCGTTAAGGCTATCAAAAACTCTATAGAAAAAAATAACATCCCTATCGAAAAATTACACCAAGCTATTGAGCGGATAAATACTCTCAAAAATAAATATAACCTTCATGAGTAACACACTTTTTTTAGGACTAGATGGTGGCGCGACAAAGATTCTTGCTCAAATTTGTGAGTTTGATTTAGAGTCATCGCTAATCACTCCAATTGGGAAACAAATTGAATTTAGCTATAGTGACTCTAAGAACTTTGATCCAACCTTTAAACCAACAGAATTATTAAAGCAGCAAAAAGAATCTAAAAACAATATATTTAATTTTTCAAAAAAAGAAATAAAGCAATCTTCTTCTATTGTCGACACAATTGTAAAAATAATTTTATCATCAGTAAAAAATACCAAAATCACTCAGATTGGCCTTTGCTTTCCTGGAATTAAAACCACAAACCTTGATGGAATCTCAATCATGGTGAATGGGCCAAGGAATATTGATATGTTAAATGAGCTAAATCAAAAGATTAAATCAAAGCTTGGTAATAAACTATCAATCAAAATGATATACGATGACTCTGAGTGCTGTGTTATTGGAGAAAAAAAATCATCTGTAGGCAAACTAATGAACTGTAAAAATGCTATCTATATCGGAGGTGGAACAGGTATCGCAGATGGTTTAATTTTAAATAATAAAATAATAAATTTAAAAAATCATTCTGAAATAAAAAGGTCCTGGGAACTGATAATGCATAACGGAGAAACAATCGAAACATGTCTATCTCTTGGAGGTATGCTAAGCAAATGGGAAAAAATGAAAAAAGATTCTCCATTAAATATTCTATCACTTTTTGAAAATGCAATGTTAGATGACAATATTGCTAACGATATATTAGACAAGGCTGCAAATGCCTTTACATTCCTGATTAAGGATAGAACTGATTTTTTTTACTCAAAAAATACTAAACCAGAAAAAATTGTGATTGGACAAAGGCTCGGCCTTTTATTATCTAATAAAAACAATCCACTATTAAAACTAATATCAAAAAATTATAATGGTCAGATCCCTATTGAAATCTCAACTGACAGAAGGACTGCGGCAATTGGAGCAGCATACAAAGCATATGAAAACATTAAATAAAATACCAAAAAAAGAACCAAAAATGTTAATCGGTATAGTTATGCCTGAGGATAGACAGTTAGAAATTGATATCAAAATAAATGGGTCTGATTTTTTAATAACTTTAGACAAAAATGAAATGATACCGTTCCATCAAGAAATCTCTATCCGCCAATTAAAAAATGGATTATTTGTGAATGATACACACTGTAATGAGATTTATATACAGAGTCAATCTAGAAAGATATCAAATAATATTTATCTAAACCCAATAAAAGCAGGTAGAGGATTTCATTGGCAAAAATCAATCCCAATACAAGTTCTTGGTGATATACGTATCTCTTCTTTTGAGTCTTTTCTATTTGTTGTTAATACCATCTATCTTGAAGATTATCTAATGTGTGTGGCTACATCAGAAATGAGCGGTAAATGTCCAAAAGCTTTACTAGAAGCACAAACTATAGCCGCTAGATCATGGATACTTGCTGCAGAAGAAAAAAAACACAAGCATCTTGGCCTTGATGCCTGCAATGATGACTGCTGCCAGCGATATCAAGGCATCACAAATTTAAATAAAGAATCAATCAAAGCCGCGAATAATACAAGAGGTAGAGTGCTAGTCCATAATGAGATAATATGTGATGCTAGATATTCAAAAAGCTGCGGAGGTATAACTGAAGATAATAACAATGTCTGGGACATGAATCAAAAACCATATCTTTGTTCTGTTTATGATGGTAAAGCCTCTAAAGAATATGATGTTTCAAACGATATATCTTTCCGAAAGTGGCTATTAGATGAAACATCTTCATATTGCAGTCCAAATTTTATTGCTGAGAAAAACCTTGATAAGTTTTTGGGAAATGTAGATAAAAAAGGTAACTACTACAGGTGGAGTATTTCTTATGACAACAATGAACTAATAAGTTTGATATTTGAAAAAACAGGCAAGAAGTTCAAAACAATAATTAATTTAAAAACAACAAAGAGAGGTAAATCAGGCCGAGTCCTATCTTTAGATATAATTGGTGTATTAAATGATAATACCAATTTTACACTCGCTATCGAATCCGAATATGAGATGCGTCGCATTTTACACCCTGAATTTTTATATAGTTCTGCGTTTACTATTGAATCAAATTCTGAACATAATAATAATACAAATCGATTTACTTTAAAGGGGGCAGGATGGGGACATGGTGTCGGCCTTTGTCAAATAGGAGCTTTAGGAATGGCACTTGATGGTGAAAAAACTGAAGAAATTTTATTACACTATTATCAATCTTCTCGATTAAGGAATCTCTATGAGTGAGACAATAGCACTGCACTGGATTGATTGGTTAATTATTTTGTCCTACATAGCCTTTTCATTAGGAGTCGGCATTTATTTCTCAAAAAGAGCGGCTTCAAGTACAGAAGAATACTTTTTGTCTGGGCGGTCACTTCCATGGTGGATAGTAGGAACCTCAATGGTCGCAACAACTTTTGCAGCCGACACTCCATTAGCAATTACAGAATTTGTCAGAGGCCCAGGAATTTGGCAAAACTGGTTCTGGTGGAATCTACTTATGGGTTCTTTACTCGGTGTTTTTCTTTTTTCAAGATTATGGAGAAGGGCTGAGGTCCTTACAGATAATGAGCTACTAGAAATTCGATACAGCGGAAAACCAGCTGCTTTTTTAAGAGCATTTAAGGCAGGTTATTTTGCAATTCTTTACAATTTTATCGTTATGGGTTGGGTTATCAATGCGATGGCCTCTGTCATATCTGTCATGCTAAGTATGGATAAGTGGACTGCCGTCTGGCTGTGCGTTGTTATTGCTGTGGTTTATGCTATCCTCTCAGGATTTTGGGGAGTTGTAGTAACTGATTTAGTTCAGTTTGTTATAGCAATGTTTGGCTCCATTACTCTTGCGGTAATTGCTCTCAATCATGTAGGTGGAATGGAAATACTATTAACCAAACTATCAGAATTAATGGGAACAGATGTGGTAACAGAAAATACATTAAAATTTATACCACCAATACCAGACACTGGAATAGCAACCAAAACATTTTGGGAGTCACCCTTTTCAAAATTTCTAATTTTTATTAGCGTTATGTGGTGGTCGCACCATGGAACTGATGGCGGTGGATATATTATACAAAGAATGTCCTCAGCCAAAAATGAAAGACATGCCCTTTTGGCTACGCTTTGGTACAATCTAGCACACTATGCACTAAGAGTATGGCCCTGGGTTATTGTTGCGGTAGTCTCTATTACAATGTTTCCTATTATTCCAGAATCGTATTCTGAGCTAGGAATCAAAGCAGGCTATCCACTGGTAATGAATAGCTTACTTGGTCCCGGTCTAAAGGGGATACTAATTGTATCATTTCTTGCTGCATTTATGTCTACAATAGACACACATTTAAATTGGGGTGTTTCTTATCTGATAAATGATATATATAAAAGGTTTTACAAACCAAATGAATCTGAAAAACACTACGTATTCATCGGAAAAATCATGACAGTAATCTTGATGGTTTTAGCAGCATTTACCGCACTAAAGATGCAAAGCATATCTAAAGCATGGGAGTTTATTTTTGCCATGGGTGCTGGTATCGGGCTAGTATTAATCCTAAGATGGTTCTGGTGGAGAGTTAATGCATGGAGTGAAATAACAGCTCTTGCTACATCTATTTTCATTACAATATCACTTGAAATAATTGCACTGATCCAAACTTTGACAAATCAAGAGCAATACACTTTATTTGGATCAAAGCCTATCCTTTTTGGTATAACCCTACAGATTCATCATAAACTAATGATTATTGTACCAGTAGCTATAATATCTTGGGTGACCGTAACATACTTCACAAAACCTGAACCGATAGAGAAACTAGAAGAGTTCTATAAAAGAGTCCAACCTGGTGGATGGTGGGGACCTATAACAGCTAATTTTGAGCACACTCTCCAACCAGTAACTAAAGGAATTTTTATATTATGGATAGCTGGCGTACTGATGATATATGGGTTTACATTTGGGATTGGTAATCTGATATTT
This sequence comes from bacterium TMED217, assembly GCA_002169695.1. Classification (GTDB taxonomy): domain Bacteria; phylum Fidelibacterota; class Marinisomatia; order Marinisomatales; family UBA1611; genus TMED80. Next base: position 8,766 of record NHJO01000016.1, on the reverse strand, counting down.
CATAATTACAGTGCATCTGTTTTATTGTTCGGCTGTGCAGGTATTGGGTCTTACTTGGTATGGAATAAAAGCCTATCTAAACTGAATTAAATTATTATGTCTAAACCTAGAAGAATCTTAGCAATTGATATTTTTAGAGGAATGACAATTGCCTTAATGATTATAGTAAACAATCCGGGTAGCTGGGCATATATTTATTCACCTCTCAGACATGCTAAATGGCATGGGTGTACGCTCACAGATCTAGTCTTTCCTTTTTTCTTATTTATTGTAGGTGCTGCAATGCGTTTTGCATTTGTTAGGTGGCACTCTTTTGCTTCAAAAGAATTTTATAAGCATGTATTCTGGAGAACATTATCTATTTTTTTAGCCGGATGTTTTATTCATGCATACCCTTTTATTCAGCAAGATTGGGACTGGAGCAGTTTCCGTATTATGGGCGTTTTACAGAGGATTGCACTCGCCTACGGTATTGCTGCAATCGTAGTCATACATTTTGACTTAAAAAAAATACTTATATCCTCAATAGGAATTCTTACATTTTATTGGGGACTTCTTTGGTTAGGCGGTGGCGGTGACCCTTACAGTCTAGAAAGTAATTTAATTAGAAAAATTGATATTTTCATTTTAGGTGAAAAACATTTATATGGAGGCACTGGAATTCAATTTGACCCAGAAGGTCTGCTTAGTACAATCCCTTCTGTTGTGACTGTTTTAATTGGCTACCTTGTTGGCGCAATGCTCCATACAACAAAAGATTTCTTAGATAATATAAAAAGAATGTCACTTTTCGGAGGTATACTAATCATATTAGGATTAATATGGGGACTCATATTTCCTATAAATAAACAACTTTGGACTAGCTCATATGTACTCTTTACTGGAGGAATAGCAACATTAGTCTTAGCATTCCTTAGCTGGATAATTGATATAAAAAAAGTCAGGAAACCCTTATGGGCATTTAAGGTTTTCGGTACGAATTCGATTCTATTATTTGTAATGTCTGGGTTATGGACAAAAACAATATTAAAAATAAGTTTCTTCCTCAATGATGCCAAAGTTTCAGGTTATTCTTACTTATACAAAAGTCTTTTCGTACCTATAGCTGGAGACTTAAATGGCTCCTTACTATTTGCTCTTTCCCATGTCCTAGGATTTTGGTTGATTCTTTATTGGCTATACAGAAAAAAAATATTTATAAATTTATGACTGGAGTAAAATTATTTTTTACATTTTTTTTGACCTTTGTTATAGCTAATGCCCAAGATCAACATCAGTATCTAACAAAACGACCCTATGCCGTCGTGCTAGGAATTGCTCAAGATGGTGGATATCCCCATGCTGGATGCGAACGACTTTGTTGTGAAGATGCTTGGAAATCAGATAGTCTACGTAAGATGGTATCCAGCATAGCAATCATAGACCCTCGCTCTGGACTGGCCTGGATGTTTGATGCAACTCCAGATTTTGCTAAACAATACAATATAATTACAAAACAACACAAAGCACGATTAGCTGGAATATTCCTAACACATGCTCATATTGGTCACTATGCAGGACTTATGCACCTTGGACGTGAGGTAATGGGAGCAAAAAACATAGTCGTATATGCAATGCCAAGAATGAAAAGATTTTTGGAGAATAATGGCCCTTGGGAACAATTAGTTAATTTGAAAAATATAATAATATCTCCAATTAAAGATAAAAAAGAAATACTACTATCAAGAGATCTGATAGTAGAACCATTTCTAGTGCCACATAGAGATGAGTTTTCGGAAACTGTAGGTTATAATATCATTGGTCCAAATGAATCACTATTATATATCCCCGATATAGATAAATGGCAAAAATGGGGACATGATATTCGGTTTTGGGTAGAGTCAAATAGCTACGCATTACTTGATGGGACTTTCTACTATGACGGTGAAGTCCCAAATCGAAATATGAGTGAAATTCCTCACCCTTTTATTATAGAGAGTATGAATTACTTTGAAAGTTTACTAGATAGAAATCAAAAAAAAATATATTTTATTCATCTGAATCACACAAATCCTGCAATAAATAAAAATTCTGCAGCATCGAAAAATATAATAAAGAATGGTTTTAATACTGCTAGACAAGGAATGAAATTCTTTTTTTAATTATGCCGAAAAAAATTTTTATAATGGGAGCTAGTACTGGAATAGGAAGAGCATTAGCCCTCGAATATTCAAAACAGAACGTTATTCTAGGACTTGCGGCAAGACGTTTAGAGCTACTTGAAGAAGTGGCTNAAATATGTAGGAAATTAAATACTNANACACACATTTATAAAGTTGATGTAACAAATGAAAATGCATGCTCANACTCTGCAAATGATTTTATAAATANAACTGGTGGTNTAGATATCGTCATTGCNAATTCAGGNGTTGGTAGNAATGATGATATTCTTTCAGGATCAAGCGATAAGGTCAACTCAGTCCTATCTACTAACATATTAGGAGTAACAAATACAATTCTCCCCTTTATACCGACATTAAAAGAGCAGAGTAGTGGCTCAATCGTAGTCATAAGCTCAGTCGCAAGTTTTATTCCTTTGCCTGGAAGAGGAGGCTATGCTAGTTCAAAAATTGCTGTTCGAAGGCTATTTGATTCGTGGAGACCGACACTGAAAGAATTTGGTATAAATACAATCACAATTTGCCCTGGATTTATTGATACACCGATGACTGAGAGGATCAGATTTAAACCATTCTTAAAAGATGTAGACACTGCTGCAAAATCCTTTATAAAAGCAATAGAAAAAGGTAAAAAAACATATATTTACCCTTGGCAAATGTATTTACTTACAAAGATTGTAAAAGTTATACCTCAAAGCATTATTGATCTATTTATTGGAGACTCTAACAAATATTATAAATAATATTTAATTTTTTATTTTTGGGAGTTTACCCAGAGTTGAAAAAAGCCACACTATTGAAATTATAAAAGCGATAATAGTAGATATCATCATTGAATACCAAACCCACTCGACAGGCTTTGCTAAATAAAAAATAAAAAATAATGCTAATGGTGCCGACACGCCGAGTACCCGAATAATCGTAATAATTAGAACAGGAAGTCCTTTCCCGAGTCCCTGTAATACCCTCCCAGTAGTAATAGCAATAGCAATTAAAGGATAAACCAGTGAAAATAGCTTTAAAAAAGATACGGCTATGGATATTATTAGATCATCATCCGTAAAAAAGCCAACAGTAAAATCAGCAAAAAAATATATAAAAGATGAAGAGATGATAGTAATAAAAAATGCGGATAAAATACCATATCTAATCGTAAATCTTAGAGCGTCATACTCCTTTGCTCCATAGAACATTCCAACAAGAGTTGTCAATGATGCTGCTATTGAGAAAATAGGTAAAAACACAAGCATATCTAGCCTACCAGCAACTTGATATGCCGCTACGGTATCTGCAGAAAAATAAATAAGTATTTTGTTGAAGACGCCTTGCCCTATCGCCATTACAATCATTGATAATGAAGCAGGTAAGCCAACACTCACTATATCCCAAATTATGACTTTTGAAAATGAAAAATCTTTTAATCTGAATGTTATATAAGAATGCTCTTTAACAAATAGCATATATATAAAAACACAAAATACAATAACCTGACTGATGACAGTTGCCATAGCAGCGCCTGCGACACCTAAGCCAAACCCAATACCACCGTAACTTTCTAACTCAAATATAAAAATTGGATCTAAAACAATATTTAAAACAGTACCAAGTCCAGCAACCATCATAGGAAACTTCATGTCACCTTCGCCTGCGAGAATTGATCTAAAGAATCCTGAAAATATCATAAATGGCATACCTATGCACATTACATGTAAATATTCCCAAGCAATAGAAAGGATATCACCCTCGGCACCGAAAAAAGATAAAATTGTTTTCCCAAACATTAACCCTAACAAACATAAAAATATACTTATTACCATAGCCATAGCAATAGCATGCTCTGCACTATTATCTGCCTCTTTTTTATTTTCCTGACCAATAAATCTGGCTATAGAGGACGTTACTCCAGTTCCTAGTCCCATAGTAAGACCTAGTACTAAAAAAAACAAAGGCATGTTAAACGCAATCCCAGCAATAGACTCTCCCCCGAGTTTGCCAATAAAGATCATATCAACTAGATTATATAGAGTCTGGACTCCCATGCCAAGCATAATAGGTATGGCCAATGACCAAAGTGCTTTTGAAGGGTTTTCTAAAAATATTTTTAGACGTGATTTTGAATCAGAATAAAGTTCCACTAGGGTCTAAATTACTGTCGCATTAATCTTATTCTATTATACTATTTTATAAAGTTATTATGATGAGATGTGATTTTAAATATAATCCTGATATTCTGGATAATAGATTATTTTATCTAAATGTTTTTCAAGATCATCAGAAATATTAGTAATTGATAAACCAGATGAAACAACTTTTCTAGCAACGTTAATTGCGATTTTTTTTGACACGTTTCTTATATCTGAAAGCGAAGGATATAATTGCCCTTTAGATAATTCTTTATCAGTAACAAGACCTGCTAAGGTTTTTGCAGCTTCTAAAAATAAATTATCGGGGATAATCTTCGATCTAGTTAATACTATTCCTAAACCAACGCCTGGAAAGACATAAGCGTTATTTCCTTGTCCTGGAGATAATATTTGACCGTTTAATACTACCTCATCAAAAGGACTTCCACTTGCAAATAGACACTTCCCCTTTGTCCATCTATAGGCCTGCTCTGCAGTACACTCAGAGGAAGATGTAGGATTAGATAAAGCAAATACAATCGGATATTTATTAAAACTAGCCATTAGCTCTAGTACGCTTTTTGAAAATGCATTGCCCTGACCAGATATACCNATAAGAGCAGTNGGNCTTATTGACTNAATTATATCTGTGAGGCNTTNCACCATTGCATGATCATGAGCAAAGAANGACTTATCATTACTTAGNCCTTTTCTACTTTCCACAACCAAACCCTTACTATCAACAAACCAACAACGTTTTTTTGCATCATCCTNAGTAAAACCCTCTTCAACNAGTGCTTTAATATATAANTGAGCNATACCAATCCCAGCAGTGCCTGCACCNTAAAAAAGAATTTTTTCATCTGCTAAACTTTTTTTGGTAATCCTCTGACTAGCGATAAGGCCAGCNANTGTNACACCAGCGGTTCCTTGTATGTCATCATTAAACATACGATATTNATTCTTATATTTTTTTAAAAGTCTNCTAGCGTTGCGATTTCCAAAATCTTCAAACTGGATAATAGCATNCGGAAATACTAGNCTANNCTGATNCATNAATTCATCAATAAAATCATCATATTCCTGNCCTCTAACTCGGCCATTTGTAAGACCGATATACAAAGGNTCTTCCTTTAGATTTTTATTTTCTGTTCCAACATCCAACATAATAGGAAGGCATCTCGATGGATCGATCCCAGCACATGCTGTATATAGTGATAGTTTTCCTACAGGTATACCCATACCATTGGAGCCTAGATCTCCAAGACCTAAGATTCTTTCACCATCTGTAACAACAATAACATCAACTTTTTTATTTGGCCAGTTTTTTAATATATTTTTTATATCTCCCTTATTATCATTTGATATATAAAGACCTCGAGGTCTACGAAAAATATGACCATATTTTTGACAAGCTTCTCCAACAACGGGTGTATAAATAATTGGCATTAAAGTATCAATTTCATCTACCAGAGTTTTATAAAACAATGTCTCATTTCTATCCTGCAATGCAATCAAGAAAATATATTTTTCAAGATCATTTTGTTTATTATAATAATTTTCCATAATCCTATTCTTCTGGTCTTCTATAGTNAGTACTCTTGGAGGTAACAGACCATTTAGATTAAAAACTGTTCTCTCTTCTCTACTAAAAGCTGATCCCTTATTTAATAATGGGTCATGTAGGATNTGAGAACCTTTTAGAGNTTTATCAATATGAATTTTTTTATCACCCATTTATAAAATATAATTATNTGAAAATATTTTAAGCCTAAAATCTTCTTAATTGAGATCTATAAATATTAAATACGCTAGTTAATTCAGCTACAATATTTTTAGATAAAGACGTTACTTGTTCAGCACCCATAATACTATCAAAATGCATTTTTCTATAATGCANTATTTCCAAAGAAGGCTGCTGAAGAGAAACTTTTATGTTTTCTCTNNCGCCCTCTTCCCAATCAACTTTAAACTCNTCAAAAATTTGTTGAACAAGAGTAACCTGGTCTTTTTGAGACATCCCAATTTGATTTAGTTTAACAAAAAATTTACCCATCGATACTTGTAATCCGGATAGATAACCNGCTCTTGGGATATTTCCCCAATATGATTTTTCTATTTTCAAACCAGACTCAATGCAATTTAAAACATCAATCACATCATTTAATATTTGAGGTNTTTCTATATCTTTATTTTTAGNGAAAGGTAAATCAAGAAGCATGTCCTCNGAAAAAAGTTTAACTTTNGCAAGCTGCGAGTCAATAAGATCNATAGCNAATGATCTCATNTTTTGCGTTATNNTGGTACGTTTCTTTTTAGANAGATTCATAAAATATATGGCATCATGAAGAGTATTTACGACTTCTTTAACTAANTCTNCATCNTCTGGTTNATCTGCCTCTAAAAAAGACATCTGNCTATCTTGCTTGTACCTAGAAAGGGGGCAAGATTCAATCGATAAAAGACTAATAAGCTTAAACTTATGAATAACAAAANTTTCTTCTATCTCACTTATGACCTTTTCAGGNTCATATTTACTCTTAAGTTCCTTAAGACTATATAATTTCTTCATTNTCAATTTAAATTAGTTCTATTTTATTTATTATTTCACNAAAACCATTTTATATGANTTTGAATATTCAGGCGATTCAATACTATAAAAATATATTCCTGAGCTAACCTCTCTACCATAAATATCGGTACCTCTCCACTCAACATTATGCACACCTGGATTTAGATAACCATTAATAATTTCATCAACCATTTTGCCATTAATATCATAAACATATAACCTCACATATGAATCCTTGGGAACGGAAAATCTAATATTTGTACTAGGATTAAATGGATTTGGATAGTTTTGCATTAAAGAAAATTCTGTAGGCATACTGTGTTTATGAATAACACTATCACCTTTACTAATTAACCTAAAATTATCATCAAAAAATAAATAACTAATTCTTATCTCTGAATCTTTTTCATCGTGTTTTTCTATAATAAAATCTAGAGTGCTGTTTTTATTTTTAGCGATGGAATACTCTAGCATTGATAAGCCTATTTCACCATTATAATTACTTAATAGAATACCATCATTTTTTATTTTACTATTTTCACCAGCAATAATTGTATAAACCAATTGGTCATATTCAATCTTGATCTGACCACTTATTGCTTCACGTGGCGGAAGTATATTAATTAGATCGCCACCCATAAATATCGAAGATGGAGCATTATTTGAAAGTTGTTGTACTACCTCTGTTGGACCAAATTTCTGGAGCGACCATAGCCACATCTGAGTAAATACCATACCATCATCTATACCAAACAAACTGTCTTGGGTTATTTTAATATTTGGAGGAGTGCCAACATAAGGCCCCAGGTTTTTAGTGTAGTCTCCAGAGTTCCAGGCCGATATAAATATTGCTAGATCTTCAAGACCCACTCTATCATCAGGCGGCATACTAAAATCTCCAGCTGCTTTGGTGAAAAATCTTCTCTCAAGGAGACTATCTCTTTCATTCCCTGAAGTGTCTTTTATTGAAACAATATTTAATTCTAACGTATCATAAGACATGATCGTTGTGTCCAATAATATTGTTAACGAATCCGGTGATAAAATAGCTGTATGCTTGAAACCCGATGCATCCAGCTTGGACTTCAATTCATAGCTAAATGCATTTGTAACAATTGGCTCGGAAAAATAAACTAAGATTGTTGAATCTGACATTAGATCAATAAAACCCTCATGAGCGATACTCGTGGAATCAATAGTTGGAAATCTTAGATCATAAATAGTTAGTGTATCACTAGTACTATCCGGACTCATAAAATTAAAGCCAGAATCAAAAATTGAATTATTATTTGCTGGACGAATTAATAATCCTTCATGTCCCGAGGGAACCTCATCAAACCTAATTTGAAAACGGATAGAATCCTTTCCTATATGGCCAGTTGGAACTAATTCTATATTTTCTATTATCCCAGAATTTACACTCCCACTATTCTTAATTATTTCCACAATGAAATCCGTAGCTTGTATAGGCTCTGTTGCTAATGAATCAGTAAAAATATTATCATTTATTGATAAATCAACAAAGCAGATCTTTCTTGCGTTTTCTGATGGATTATTCTGTATTGAATAATATACCGTAGAATCAATTCTAGCAGAACCATTAATAAAATCAGGAGGTATATTGTCACGAGATTTAAATGCTATAGTATCATTCCCTGATAACTGATTTTCAGAAAAATCTTCAATATTATCTTTTATGATTAATGCCATATTATGCTCACTCCCAAAAGGTTGGGTCATTATAACCCAGATACTATCTGGAGATGGATCGTTCACAATTGTGTAATATGTGAGATATTGTACAGCACTATCTGGTGGAATAATAAGTATTCTTATAAATAGCCACAAACCAAATATGAAACTTATAAGAGGAAAGATTTTAAAGACACCTTTTGAGTCTGTAAGAGATTCA
>NHJO01000015.1 GCA_002169695.1 bacterium TMED217 | reverse complement strand
CTATAGAGTTTTACAAAGCATTAGGATTCAGAGATAGCCATATGGGAATGAAATTACATTTATAGTTGTTACCACATTCGTGGGGTTTTTTATATCTGCACAAATAATTATAGAGTTAGGTTTTGTGTATTTATATATGACTGTAATGCGTAAATGGTTTAAAAAAAATGAAAACGCTCTAACAAAAATTGGTACAACACTTTTTGTTTTAAGTTTTATAGACTTTTTCACATTAACTATGGAGGGTAATATTCTATCGATTATAATAGTCGTTTGGTTGTTTTACTCTATATATAAACAGGGAGGATTATTTAAAGAAAACCATTAAAATTATTTTTTTAAATAGTGCCCTACACTCGTTTGGTTTTTTGTTTACATCCTCCTCACACATTATAGGGTCATTATTGGTTCAATTTCCACTATAGATACACTGGCAATAAACTGGCCATATCAACCTATTTGCAATGAAGATTATATTATTTGACTATTTCTCTATTAATAAAATATTATTTCATAATTGTGTTTTTAACAAAGTAAAAGAACATAGATGCCTTTCCAAATCAGTATATTAATTGATGCATTAAAAATTATAGCAGCTGTTGCTGTATTTTTTGTTTGGGTGGTAAGATATAATAATATTAAAAAAGAATTTATCAATTATAATCTTCCAAATTGGCTAAGAGATTTAGTTGGGATATTAAAGATATCTTTTGCAATAATGCTTCAATTTCAAAATGAACAATTGGTATTGATTGGATCAGTAGGGATAGTAATATTAATGTCTGGTGCAGTTGTTACTCATTTAAAAATTAAAAGTAATTTTATAAATATTTTGCCATCGATTACTATGCTTATCATAGGCCTAATATTATTATCTAGTATCCAAATATTATAAAATAAATAGATATACAATTCGAAAAAATAATTTATTCTCTTCCCACATTCGCGGAAATTTTTATCTTAATTGAATGTCCTAAAAGGTCGAGTTGTTAATTTTACTTGCTTAAGGGAATATCCTGTTTTGTATTGCTTATGTGCTGATAATAATCCTGGTATTGAAAAAATAAATATTCCTAATAGGTACCAATACCATTCTGCAATAAGCACTGAAGGATAAAAATATCTCATAATCAAAGCGATGAAGAATCCTACACCTGCATTAATATTGAGTGTGGATTGAGTAAAAGTCGTATTCTTAAAATTTCCATAGATCATAATGATATCCTATTAATTATCCTAAAATTTAATGTAATCAGAGTAATGTATTATCTATGTGATTAAATTTTCACTTTAGATATACTGTTAAAGTTTTAATTATAGATATTTTTCAGCTTGCTTTCTTTAAAAATTCTCTAAAGAAATCTAAATATACTATGGTATTACACTAGTCATTTTTTGTGATTTAATAAGTAAGTTTTTATAATGAAAAAGATTCTAGATAGTTATAATGCTTGGGCAGATCAATATGATAATAATATTAATCCAACCAGAGATTTAGATAAAAATGTTACAAAGGAATCATTATCTAATATAGATTTTTTTAAAGTTTTAGAGTTGGGTTGTGGTTCAGGTAAAAATACTGAATGGATGATTACTAAAGCAGATAAATTGGTGGGTTTAGATTTTTCAAAAAATATGCTTGACTTGGCAAGAAAAAAAATTACCTCTAAGAAAGCTACTTTTATAAGTGCAGACCTTAATGAAAAATGGCCAGTTGATGATAATTCATTTGATTTAGCGACCATTAACCTAACTCTGGAGCATATCAAAATATTAGACCATGTTTTTAATTCATTATTTATGAAATTGGTTCAAGGTGGAAAATGTTTTGTTTGTGAACTCCACCCTAAAAAACAATTAGCAGGAAGTAAAGCTCAATTTGAAGAAAATGGAACTGAAATAGTTTTAGATGTATTTCAACATTCAGAACAGGATTATATCCAAAATGCCGAAAAAGCAGGATTTAACTTGCTTGCTAAAGAGGACTGGTATGATAACAAAAAAGATATACCTAGGTTGATTTCATTCTTATTTGAAAAACCAAAATAATTGTAATAATCACCCATCTTAGTGGAGTTTTTTATTTATAGACTCCCAAACATTGCAGGGGGATTATTTGTAGATTTAATAAGCATGAAAAAATATCTATTCATTGTATTAATAGTTGAGGTTTATCTTTGATGGCTCTAGTTATAAGTATTATTTAAAAACAAAAGATTGAATAAAATGAAAGTGCTATTTGTTTGTACCTGGAATATTCATAGAAGTAGATTCGCGGAAGAAGTATTTAATTATCTTGCGAAGAAAAGCAATAGCAGGCATAGGGCTTTTTCTGCTGGATTTAAAGTTGGGGGATATAAGTTCAGAACAATTTATTTTCCGGCTTTAGATAATCTTAAAAAACTCAATATTGTTCCACTTCGTTCAAATGATTTTTCAAAACATATTGATGATATTGACCTCTCTGAATATAATAGGATAATATGTATGGATGAAGTTGAACACAAGCCAATGGTATCGGCTAACTCAAGCTTACAGAACAGTCTTTTTGAGTATTGGAATATTATTGATGAGCCGAAGATGAAGAGTGAAATATCTTTACCAAGATGCTATCAGAAAGTGGAAAATCTATTGAGGGATATAGATTAGTATTTATTTATAAATGCAAATACAAAGTTAATTTGAATGAAATTTTCTATCTATCAAGCCACATATCCGTGGAATTTTATTCCCCACACATTATAAGGGAATTAGTATATAAACGTTTAGTATTAATAAGCTTTTGAATATTATATTATTGAACGAATCAATCATAAAATAAGGATTATATAATGAGTAAAATCGCTGTTCTATTATTTGTATTAATGTCTTTTTTATTTGCAAAAGATGATAAAATTAATCTCAAAATTGAAGGGATGAAATGTTCATATTCTTGTGCAGATAAAGTAACTAAAGTTGTTGAAAATCTAAAAGGGGTCAAAGATTGTGAAGTCGATTTTGCTAATAGTTCTGCGACAGTAATTTTTGATAAAAAAAGATTAGATTCTAAAAAAATTGTTGATGTATTAAAAAATAAAACTGCGTATAAAGTGGAAGTTCAAACAAAAAACACAGTAGATTCAATCTAAATCAACATATACTTTAAATTAAAAAGCCCCACATTTGTGGGGTTTTTTGTTTATAAAAAATATTTATATTTTTAATATTAATTTGAATAAAAGGATTAGACATGGTTCAATATTTTCTTTCTGGTGGGGTTCTAATGATACCCATTTTTCTTTCATTTTTTATCTTGATTTTTATGTTATTTAAAAATTTTAGAGGTGCTTTTCACATTGATAAAATAATATTAATTGGCTCGGTAACTGCAATTTTTGGTATCATCGCAACAGGTATAGGAATAAGTAGTGCTTTAAGTTATGCCCCTGATATTTCAAACGTTGCACCACATATTTTGTGGGGTGGCTTGAAATCTTCGTTAGTTACAACCTTCTCTGGTGGAATTATTTTATTTTTTTCTACTTTTTTATGGTATTTCTTTTCAACCAAATATAAACCGCAAACATAATGCGGGTTATTTTTAAAGAACTTTATTAATCCTATATTAGGTATCAGTGAATATAAAGAAATTCCTATTTGTAGTTTTGTTATTTGAATTCTGTTTCTCTCAATTAGAACCAGGTGATATAATTTGGGAAGAAAATTTTGATAATCTCAATAATTGGATTATTGAGACAGGGAATGGTTCTTGGGGCTGGGGTAACGGTGAGTTACAATATTATAAATCTGAAAATATTGAAATCGTAGAAATTCCTGATGAAATTGGGAATAATGCGGTTCAAATTACTGCCAAACAGGAATCAGGCGCAGATATTATAGACCAGTGGGGTAATCCTCTAAACTATACTTCAGGGAGAATGAACACAAAATCTAAAATAAGTGTAAAATATGGTATTATTGAGGCAAGAGTTTTAATTCCTGATATAAGCACTGGCGGATGGCCTGCTATTTGGTTACTTGGGTTATCTAATTTGTCTTGGCCGCGAAGTGGTGAAATAGATATTATGGAAATGGGACATCGGCAAGCTTTTAGAGATTTGCACGATGAACATAATGGAGGTAATGGACTAAATAACTCTACAGTTAATCAAGTGGTTGGATCCAACGCGATTTTTTATGCAGACGAAGCACTTGTACCTGATAACCCTACAGGCGCTGCAAGTATATCGTGGGATCCCGATGATGACTACTGTAGGCCATATTATAGCTATGATAATCTAACTAATAGATTTGTAAAATATCGACTGTATTGGAATCCAGATAGCCTCTTATTTAGTGTTTTCGATAATGAGATAGAACATTTTTTATATGCAGATGTATTTAACATAGATAGTATATCTAGCGAGTTTAATTCGCCATTTTATTTTATTACTAATTTAGCAATTGGTGGTAATTTTACCGATGCTTACTCTTTAGGAGACCCTTCAAATGGGTTACAAGTATCAATGCCTTTCCCATCCAAAATGCTTATTGATTATATAAAGGTAATGAATTGGAATGAATACGGTGAAGTCAACGAGGGACCGCCAGAATTCCAAGGGGGTAATTTTGGTCTTTTTACAGATCTTACCCCGGTTGATAATGGTTTAATTTCTGGTTTAGATGCAGAAATTTATGTTTGGGAGGGAACCTTAAATGAAGGAAATATTGAACCATTCGAAGGCGAAAATGGGATTTCTTGGAGTACTACTGGGTTGGGCTGGTTTGGCGCAGGGATAATGTCTATGCAGCCTGTTAACCTATTTAATTTTTTGGAGGGGCATTTGAATTTTAGTATAAAGATACCAGCAAATGTTTCTTTTCAAATTGGTATAATAGATTCTTGGGGTAATCAATCATATGTTGATTTTCCATCTAATCAGACAACTTATGGATTAGAAAGAGATGGAAATTGGGGGCAAGCCTCAATACCTGTGGAAGATATTAGAGGGGATTTTATTGACCTTAGAATGTTAAGCTATGAATTTGTGATTCTTGAAGTAAATGGAGCTTCTTGTCAATTTGGATTGGATGATATTTATTGGTCTGGGGGTCAAGAAGTTTTAGAAATTTCAAATTTTAATAATTCTTTAAATCAGTTTGTATTAAAAGATAATTACCCAAACCCTTTTAATCCATTAACATTAATAAGTTATGAATTGCCTTCTGAGGGTTTTGTTAATATAACAATCTATGATATTGTAGGTAGGAAAGTGAAGACGCTCATAAATAGTTCGCAAACTTCTGGATATTATTCTATTAGGTGGGATGCCACTAATGATAGAAATGAATCTGTATCTGCAGGGGTATATTTATATATAATAGAAGCAAGAGAGTTCAGGCAGACTAAGAAAATGGTGCTTTTAAAATAAATTATTAGCTAAATATGTTAGCAAATAATTATAATGATATTGGTCGTGGTCGCATCAATGAAATATTTAAGGAAGGCTGGAGCCAAGTTGAGTTCATTGAAATAGTTTTTCGTGAATGGGCTAAGTTAAATCAAGTCGCTCTAAACAAGGAGTATTCTAATCAAACAGGCCTTAAAAGGCAAGATGATGATATAGACCAATTTTCATTATGGTTAGTTGATAATATATATTTACAAGTTTATTGTGAAGGGAGTGATAATATGATTGTAAAAGAATTTTGTATTAAATATTTTGATTATGAAGATGGTAATATTTCAAAAAGTTAATTTTGTAAGGGTAAATTTTTTGGGTTTTGCAATATAGATATTGAATTAGAAAGAATAGTAAGGCAATATTAAAAGGCAATTAATATCTGCCCTAATATTCGTATCTTTGTAACAACTTTTTTATTTTACTAAAACTATTTTTTTAAACTTCTGAAGTTAAGTTTTTGTCTTTTTAATCTTTTTAAATGGTGATTGAGCCTCTTTATAAAATATGTGTAATTTTTTTTATCTGATGGTGACCAGATAGCCTCTGAAAGTGCGCATATTCTTGGCATTAGCATATATTCTATTTGTTGAGTTGTAGTAATATATTCAGTCCATAGATTAGCTTGTCCCCCAAGAATAAGATGTCTTTTATTATCATTGATTTTTTTAGGTATAGGTTCAAATTCATAAACTTTTTCCATTGGGAGGTACCCTCCAATCGCTAAAGGTTCATTATTTTTGTCTTCTGATTGATAATAATCAAAATATGTATGTGAAGTTGGTGACATTATTACCTCGTGACCAGCATTTGCTGCTTTTATTCCACCCTCCATTCCTCGCCAGCTATGTACGATAGCATTTGGTGCTAATCCCCCTTCTAGAATTTCATCCCATCCAACTAGTTGTTTTCCAAGTTTATTAAGTGTTTTTTCTATACGTTTAATAAAATAGCTTTGTAGTTCGTGTTCATCTTTTAGGCCTTCCTTCGTTATTCTTTTTTGACATTTTTGACATTTTTTCCATCTAGTTTTTGGGCACTCATCTCCACCAATATGGATATATTTTCCTGGGAAAATTTTAGATACCTCTTTTAATACGTTTCCAAGAAATTGGAATGTTTTTTCATTCCCGGCGCAGTAGACTTCCTTATGTATACCCCAGAGAGTTTCTGTTTCATGTGGGCCACCTGTGCAAGATAAATTTGGATAAGCAGATAGAGCTGCTGTAGCATGTCCTGGTAATTCAATTTCAGGAACGATAGTGACAGATCTTTTTTTTGCGTATTCTATAATATCTATAATTTCTTCTTTGGTATAAAAACCTCCATAAGTTTTACCGTCAAACTTATGTGGCTTATTTGTATAGTGGCCAATTAGTGTTTCTTTTCGCCATGCTGATATTTTTTCTAATTTTGGGTATTTTTTTATGGGGATTCTCCAACCTTGATCTTCAGTTAAATGCCAATGAAAAACATTCATTTTATGTGCTGCAATTATATCTATATATCGCTTGATAAAATTAGAGGGAAACATATGTCTACCTACATCAAGCATCATCCCACGCCACTTAAATCTTGGAGTATCACTAATTAAGATGGTTTTTACTCTTTTTATATTTTCAATTTTCATTGTTTCTAAAATTTGTAGTAGTGTTTGAAATCCATAAAAAGCGCCGGCATAGTCTGATCCTATTATTTCGAAACCTTTAAGATCAATTTTTAGTTTATATGATTCCGAAAATTTTGAAATATTATTTTTAATAAGTATATCTAATACTATTTTATCATCTGTGGTATCTGAGGTTATTGGTTTATAATCAATTTTAGATAATTCCGACTTAGCTATTTTGACTAAGTCTGCTAGGTTTTTGTTTTTCAAGTTGTATTTAATTTTGATAATGTCTTTGACGTATAGTGTATTTTTTAAAATTTTAATATCATTAGGGATAGGGATTATAGAGGGAGAGAGTACTTTATTTGATTTTGATTTAGACATTGTTATTATAAAATAATATAATTGTTAGTAATTATAGTTTAGATACTCAAATTACAATTTTCGAGAGTTATTATTAATGAATAATTTTTATGTACCCATTTTTTTCTTAGTATCAACTCCTTAATAGTCTATTAATTATGCAATACAATTTAAATCTTGGTGATATCTATGCTATACTAACAGCTCTTTGTTGGTCTTTTGGAGTTATTTGTTTTGATATATCAGGTAGAGTTCTAAATAGCCTTCAGATAAGTTTTTTAAAAAATATTGTTGGCGTGCTAGGTTTTATCATTTTTCTTTTTATACAAAGTGACTCATTTCCACTTTTTAGCCATCATGAATATTTTATCCTTGTTGTTAGTGGTGTCATAGGTGTCGCAATTGGAGACCTCCTTTTTCTCGCTTCATTAAGGAGAATCGGATCTGGTTTAAGTGCGATTATTAGTACAAGCTATTCAGTTTCTATATTTATCTTAGCGTATATAATGTATCAAGAGATTATATCTATTTTTGCTTATTTAGGTGGTTTTTTAGTTATCTTTGGGGTCGTTATTGGGACGATGGAAAAGCCTGAGAATAAGACTCCTCAAAATATTTACATTGGAGTATTATTTGGGGTTTTAGCACATTTATCTACTGCGTATTCTATTTTATTATTGCGGCCGATAATGGAAATATATCCTGTAGTTCCCATTGCCTTGGTACGATTTAGTACTGGCATTATTTTTAGTGCAATAGGTATTATTTATTTACAAGGTATTAAAAATATAAGTGAAACAGTTACAAAGGGCTTTGCGAATAGATATCTCATTATTGGCTCTTTTTTCGGAACATTTTTATCAGTGATTTTTTGGCTAGCTGGATATAAATATACTCTTGCTGGGCGTGCAGCAATCTATAACCAGCTTTCTACTATTTTTATTATTATACTTGCATCTATTTTTTTAAAAGAAATAATGACAAAAAAAAAATGGTTAGCTGTAACTCTAGCGCTTATAGGGGCATTAATTGTTAGTGTTTTTTAAAAAAAAAATCAAAGAGTCTCAGCAAATTATTAATTTGTTTCTTGGTCCGAAATATAATCGAAAAAAGCTAGTGGAAAATTTTCATATTTGGAGACTTTCAATAGAAAGGGACCCTTTAGAAAAAGATAATATTATTATTGAAGGGACGCGTTCGCAAGATACTGTATTTTTGCAGCAATGGAGGTGGATTATAATCCAGGCAGTATTATGGTTGATTATTTCATTTAAGTTTAGTTTTTCACCTGTTATTAATCTGATGGCATTTTTCACTATATTAAATCAATTTATTAATAATATTTTGATAATTTCAAAAGATAAAAGACAAATTTTTAATACAATTATTACTCAAGAAATTTTATCAATAAAATCTTTATCCTCTTTGCTCTGGGATACACTTGATGGTTTAGATAAAGGAGAAATGAAGATGATTAATGTTGATAAATTATATTATGCTCCAGAATGTGAATGGACAGATATTTTTATAAAATTAATACATAATGAATATGAAAATAATCTTCCCTATATCCAAATTAATATCGGACACGAATCAAGTGAACTTATTCATCCGTCATCATTAGGATTAGTAGATAGCTCTAAAGAAAATAAGCAAAATTCATTAATGGCATTGTTAAAACTTTTTAGTCGACATAGCCATTTTGTATTTGATGGTCATATTTCGCAAAAACAATCTATTGAGAAAAAAATCCAAATACTTAATAATTGGTTCATTATTCATTTTGGAGAGAGAGATATTAGACCTATAGTTCAGAATGAGATTATGGGTAGTTGGGAGTGTTTTATTAATATTAATGATACTACGAATAGCTGGTACGAATTAGAAAAAGAACGTGATAAAGATATGAAAAATTTATTATCAGAGTGGGTACCACTTGAAAAAGAAAGAGAAAAAGTTGATCAAGCTGCTGAATCTTACAAAATGAAAGGATACGAGTGGTAGATGAAGTGGGTGTTTTTAATCCTTTTTCTTGTTTTAATTGGATATAGTATTAATGATGAATTAAAAAAAGAGCAAAATGATTAGTTATAAAAAACTTAGTAAAGATGACATTAATGGTCTCCCTTTAATAAAATATCAGGGTGATATACAGGTACTTTCAGATGAGAATCATATTGAAGAAGCAATTGAATATTTATTGACTCAAAAAGTAATTGGTTTTGATACAGAAACCAGACCGACTTTTACAAAAGGAACACTTAATGCTCCATCTATCATACAGCTTGCTGGAGATGATATAGTTTTTATTTTTCAGTTAGACAGTAACAAAATATTTAAAAAATTGTCACAAATTTTATCAGATATTGCTATAACAAAATGTGGTGTTTCAGTTGATAGAGATTTGATTGAACTTATGTATTTGAGTCCTTTTAATCCATGCTCGTTTATAGATCTTGGTGATATCGCTAGAATGAGAGGAATACCACATCATGGTCTTCGTGGACTAGCGGCATTATTCTTAAACCATAGAATTTCAAAAAGTTCACAGACATCGGATTGGAGCAGAAAAACCTTATCACATAATCAGATTAATTACGCTGCTACAGATGCATGGATTAGCCTTGAGTTATTTAAGAAGTTTGATCAAGAAAGTATTATTTAAGTTTTTATTAGTGATGCATTTATTTAATCAATAGAAAATTAATAATCATGAAGAATTCAGCTTATTATTTAAAACTATTATTATTTATTTGCGTTTTATTTTTAAATGGATGTGCTACAATAATATTTAATTCTATACCTCTCAAGGATATCTCTAAAACAAGTGGTCAATATCATGTAGGAACCCAGAAGCTTTATTTAGTTGATTCATCTAGGTCAATGTGGTTTTCAGATGATATTTTTCGACCTAGAGAAATAAGTGTAAAAATATGGTATCCAGCGAATGAGATGAATTTAATTAAAAAAGCTAGATATCTTGATGATTCAGAGTTAATTGGAGAGGCTCTTTCAGAGAGGCTTGGTGTCCCAAAGGCTTTGATGAGAAGAGCTAAGGGGATTAAATGTAATTCCTGGCTAGATGCAATGCCGATAAAAGGTAATTTTCCAATTTTGATATATTCTCATGGTCATCAAAGTTTAAAAATTGCTAATACCTTTCAGGCTGAGGAGCTAGCAAGTAATGGATATATTGTCATTGCTCCCGATCATACCTATGATGCAGCTATAACAATATTAGAAGATAAAAGTATTATTTATTCAAAATCTAAATTACCAAATAATGACCAGCAAGCATCTAAACAGGAAATGATTGATATAGTAGAAAAACAGTTAAAAATCAGGACGATAGATATTAGTTTTTTAATCTCGAAGATGAATCAGGAGTTTTCTTTAAATAATCAATTTGTTGGAAGTGCTGATACTAATAGAATAGGTATTTTTGGACACTCTTTTGGTGGTTGTACATCAGTAATGTCTGCGTTCAATGATAATCGTATAGATGCAGTATTAGGTTTAGATGCATATTTTTTACCACTCTCAGAAAGTGTTATCAATAAAGATATGAATAAGCCTTTTGCTCACATTGGTCAAATTAGTTGGGGCAATTCAAATAATTATAAAGTGATGGAGACTCTAGGAAAGAAAAACTCGAAGTCTTTTTTTCATTTTTCTATTGAAGGATCAAGACACTATGATTTTACTGATTTTTCTCAGTTTACGAGACTTACAAAGAAATTTGGTTCTGGAGATATTTCGCCAAAAAAGATCAGAACGATAATGAATATGATAATGATTGATTTTTTTAATAGTAAATTAAAAAGTGGTATAAAGTTTGATCCAGAAAATTACTCTAGAGTTTTTCCTGAAATAAATCACTATATTTATTAGCCATTTTGTAATCTCTGTAATCAATCATTAACTTCTGCTTATGAAAAAACTAATTCCTGTCCTACTTTTTCTAATATTAAGTGCTTGTGGCCCTGATTATGATGCTTCAACAGATTCAACTGGTTTACGATTTGATGGGATTGACGATTATGTTTTGATTGAGGATAATGTAATCCCTGATTCAGGAGATTATTCAATGTCAGTCTGGGTTAAGGCAGATTCTGGTAATACTGGTGCAAGAACAATTTTATCTCAGAGTGATACTTCTGGTAGCCCTTTTTATTTTGGAGCTATATCAACGTCAGATACTTCTGGGACTATTAAAATGAACGAAGATTGGGAAGAAATAAAAAGCGAGAATTTTTATATTGATGACAAGTGGCATCTTTATACAATTGTAAATGATGGAACCATAGGAGATTCAGCGTCTATAGTTGATACTTCGGCATTTTATATAGATGGTGTATTGATCTCAAAAGTCATTGGAGAGGGTAAGTCTTATCCAAAAGATGAAAAGTTTTTTATTGCTACGATGTGGGATAGCTCAGGTCAGTATTTTTCAGGGATAATAGATGAGATAACAATTTGGGATAGGAAATTGACTGCAGATGAAATTACATCATTATATAACTCAGGTGAGGGTTTAGACCCGACCTTAGACACTTTAGATTATATTGGTTCATCCAATTTGATTGGATTTTGGCCATTTAGTGAGGGTGTTGATTCTTCTGCGAGTGATTTTAGTGGCAGTGGTTTCGATGGGCAAATTATTGGCGCTAGTTGGGTAAATATTGATACTAGATTGGAGCCTATTGAAGATATGGCTTCATCGCAAGAATCTGGTACTCAAAATAATGTTGACCAAAGAGAGTTATGGGGTAGCGTGGAAGATGCTAATGGGATGTCGCTATTTAATGCTAATATTATTCTTTCAGGGAATCATAATGAAGAGTTCCAATGGAGTACAAGTATATCAACAAACCGGCGAGGAGATTATGAACTTAATGATTGTCAGTCTTGGGATAATTTAGAGGTCACTCTTGAAGGTTATGAGACTCAATCATATTCTCCTAATGATTCTATATTTTCTGTTTTGCCTGTAGTCTTTGTATTAAAAGAGAACACTACGGAGCCTTCAATCGATAGTGCGAGATATGCTGAGATTGCTATAAAGGCAGAAGAAAACTATGAAATGATTCAATATATGGTTAATTCAGCTAAGCAAAATGAAGTGATTTCTATACCCGAAGGAGTAAATATTGTTTCTAAGCCTATTATCATAAATAAAAAGACAAATATCACTATACAGGGTATACTCTCATCAGCTATTATTCTTAATGATATAGACCAACCAGTTTTTATAATAAATAATTCTTCAAATATTGTTTTACAGAGGCTTAATCTTGGACATGAACCATCATTAACCGGCAATCGTGATTCAGAAGTAGTGAGAATTAATAAAGGGAATAATATATACATTAACAGTTGTGAAATTAGTGGTGATGCAGCAATCGGAATAAAAGCTGTTGAAGTGAAAAGTTTGACGATAGTTAATTGTTTTATACATGATAATAGTTGGTTTGCATTTTCTTTTCAAAAATGCGATAATGTTAAAATTGAAAACTCACGAATCATAAAAAATCAAGAGATAATGTACAAGCGTTCATCTGATGTAGCATTATACAGTAATGTTATAAAAGATTAGTTGTCGCTACTAATTTTAGATGCAAACTAAAGAAGAGAGATTATTATTTTTTATTCTACCTTCTTCAGCGGTAGTCCTCTTTGTATTTTTAGTATTTGTTGGCGCTTTTTCATATGAGGGTGGTAACAGAATAGATCCTTATTCAGATGGATATTCATTCTCTAATAATTATCTAAGTGATCTTGGTAGATTGAAAACAGTTGCTGGTGTTAAAAATACTATACCTTTTTATTGTTTTAATAGTGCTCTTATTATCCTGAGTGCGGTTTTTTCATTTTATTTTCTCTATCTTCCTTCATTGTATGATGATGATGATAAAGTACAAAATATCTCCCGACTGGGGAGTCTCTGTGGATTATTAGCTAGTTTTTGTTTTTCCGGTGTGGCATTTACACCTGCAGATCTTTTTTTTAATGCACATGCATTTTTTGCTGACTGGTTGTATAGATTAATGAATCTGACCATATTCTTTTATGCTATCTCATTTATTATTATGTCAAAGAAAGATTTCGCTTTATCAATAGTGTTTGGTTTTATAGGAGTGATAGTTAGTTCCCATATACTTTTATCAGATTTTGGTCTTGCTGATTTATTTCATGAACCGCATACTGCAAGAGTACTGTCTCAAAAAGCAGCAACGATTGCTCTTGTTTTTAGTGTTCCCTTAATGACCATTCATAATCGAAAGCGAATAGACTCTCATCCAATTAAGCTTAGTCCTTTTGCTATAAACGGTTGATATTTATTCATTAAAAATTTATTAATAAAAAGGAGATTATTATGAAACAGTATGTATTTGGTTTTGCTTCTGCAATTCTATTAATTATCATAGCTTTCATTTTTATGGGTTTTTCACCTAATCCGAATCTTGGGAGTGTTGGAAAATATCAGGTTGATACTTTGTTGATGACGCAAGAAGACTATTTAGGAAATAAAAGTTATGAGGTTCTATACACTATCTTTGATACAACAACTGGAGATATAAAGCAGACACGTAGAGTCCCTCATAGTAATTATATAGCAAAAAAAATTCAAAAGCAAAGGTCAGCGTTTGATTATAAATAAAATAAGGAGGCAATTATGAAAAAATATGGGATAGGTATTATTACAGGAATGCTCTTAGGAATTAGTAGTGTAATGTTTCTTGGTTCCTCTTCTTTGGGAACAGGAGCAGATCGGTATGAATACATAAGTGGTTCTACTATTGATATGAAAATATTTGATAAGCGTACTGGGAAAATGTATGTGAGAGGTCGTGATTTTGTTACAGAGTATGATATAATTAATGCTTATTATAGAGTGCGAACTTATAGCCTATATGAAGAATGATAAATTATAGAGAGATGATAAACCAAAATGTTATTGTTGCTTCAAAGAAGATAAACAAATATATACGAAAAACTCCTTTTGAGAGGTCTGCAATGATCTCGGATTTAATAGGTGCTGATGTTTGGTTAAAAATGGAGAACCAGCAGCATACTGGTTCATTCAAATTCAGAGGGGCTATTAACAAGATGCTTTCCCTATCAGAAAGCGAACGCGAATCTGGAATTTATGCTGCATCAACTGGGAATCATGGTGCAGCAGTGGCATACGCTTGCCAGTTATTAAAAGTCCCATGTATTATTTATGTCCCGGAGAATTCTTCTGAGGCAAAGTTGATTAATATGAAAAATTTTGGTGCAGAAATTGTTGTTCATGGTAAAGATTGTATGGATGGAGAGCTCAAGGCTAGAGAGGTCGCAAATAATACTGGAGGTATATATTTATCACCTTATAATGATTTGGAAGTAGTTGCTGGACAGGGGACCATTGGAAAAGAGATTGAGTCACAATGTAATGGACTAGATTCTATAATTGTATCGGTTGGAGGAGGAGGTTTAATAAGTGGTGTTGGAGGTTATTTAAAATCAATTTGGCCAGATATAGAAGTAATGGCCGCTTCACCTGAGAATCATGCTGTGATGATTAAATCATTAGATGCAGGAGAAATAATAAAAATTAGTCCTGTACCAACTATATCAGATGGAACGGCTGGCGGTGTTGAAGATCAATCTATTACATTTGATATGTGTAAGGAGTTTGTAGATCATCGAGTTTTATTAACTGAACAAGAAATTGAAGAGGGCATTGTTCATCTTATTGAAAAGGAAAGATTATTAGTAGAAGGCGCTGCTGGGACCGCTATTGCTGCTTTGATTAAAATGAAAGAGCACCTAGAAGGTAAACGTGTCGGAGTTATAATTTGTGGCCGAAATATCAGTCTTGAGGTTTTAAGAAAAATCATATGAAAATATTTGGGTTAAAGGAGATAAATAAGGTGCTCCCTAAGCTCGATTTACTTCCATTGATCAAGGAAGGTTTTAGAGCTTATTCATTAGGTTTTGCCGTTGTACCTCCTGTTGGTGAATTAGTTTTTGATAAACCCCAAGGTGATGTTCATATAAAATATGGTTATATAAAAGGCGATGATTACTATGTTATAAAAATCGCTTCTGGTTTTTATGGCGATGTTAGTTCAGGTATTCTTCCAACTCAAGGAGGTGTCATGTTATTGTTTGATCAGAAGACAGGTAAAGAAGTAGGAATATTAGTAGATGAATGCCATTTGACAAATGTGAGAACTGCAGTCGCTGGAGGAATTTGTGCAGAACTACTAGCACCAAAAAAAATAGATTCTATTGGAGTTATAGGTACGGGAGTCCAGGCTAGGATGCAGGTTAACTATATTTCTAATATTATTGAATGCAAGAAAGTAAAAGTATGGGGTAGGAGTAAGATAAGTGTGGAAAAATATATAGAAGAAATGTCCGATGGCGAGCTGGAGTTATCTAATGCAACGCACACGGATGAGATTGCTGAATCATGCAATTTAATTATTACAACTACACCATCTAAAATACCATTAATTAAAAAAGATAAATTAAAAAAAGGGACGCTTATAATCGCAGTTGGTTCAGATTCTCCAGAGAAACAGGAGCTAGATGAGAAAATCCTCCAAGAGGCAGACTATATTGTTGCTGATAGTATAGCACAATGTATAGAGAGAGGTGAAATATCTCATGGGTTAAAAAATAATATTATAAATCAAGATCAAATAGTTGAATTGGGAAAGTTGATAGATAATAAAAAAAATGTTAACTGTGCAGATGATCAAATTATAGTCGCTGATCTTACTGGTGTGGCCGTTCAAGATATTCAAATAGCCAAAGCAGTTTATAAAGCATGTGAAAGGTTAGATTAAATGAAGTTTGAAGAATTTGAATTAGAAAGAAATCAATCACTATTCGAACATGAAGTTGATTATAATTTATCTGAGAGCGGACTCCATCCGCTTCCATTAAATAAGATACTAAATCATGATGAGCAGCAAGAGCTTCTAAATAAAGAGCTTATCTATGGTTATACTACTGGAACTCCGGAATTAAGAAATAAAATTGCTGGATTGTATAATAAATCTACAATTGATAATGTGCTAGCAACTACAGGGTCAGCTGAAGCAAATTTTATTGCAGTGATGACATTACTCGAGCCAGGAGATGAACTTATTTATATGGTGCCAAATTATCTTCAAATAAGGGGGATTGCACGCAGCTTTGGTATAATAGTAAAAGAGCTTTCTTTGAGGGATAACCTAGGTTGGCAGTGGGATATGAATGAGCTTGAGTCTATGGTAACAAATAAAACAAAAATGATTGCTGTTTGTCACCCAAATAATCCGACAGGTTCAATTGTTACTAGAGATAATATGAAAGCTATTATAGATATCGCTTCAAAAAATAATTGCTGGATTCTTTCAGATGAAGTTTATCGAGGTGCAGAATTAAATGGTGTAGAATCGCCTTCTTTTTATGGCACATATGATAAAACAATTGTTAATGCAGGCCTTTCAAAAGCATACCGCTTGCCTGGACTTAGAATTGGATGGACTGTTGGTCCAAAAGATTATATAAAGAAAGCATGGGCATTTCACGATTATACATCAATTAGTATTGCCTACCATAGTGATTGGGTTGCTTCTAAAATTTTAGATACAAAAAGACGCAACCAAATTTTAGATGGTACAAAAACACATTTAAATCAAAATATGAACACTCTTTTAGATTGGGTAAACACTTGCGACGGAAAACTAAGTTTGTCTGCCCCGAAAGCAGGAGCAATCGCTTTTGCTCGTATTAATATAGATATAGGCTCTCAGGATCTTACGTATCACATAAGAGATAATTTTAGTGTTTTACTGACTGCGGGACAATGGTTTGGTTTAGAAGGATTTCTTCGATTTGGTTATGGGCCACCAAATAATTATTTATCAAAAGCGTTAGAACGAATCAGTCAGTCTCTAAATGCTATATAAAATAGTTTATTATCTCAACATTTAGAGTTTCTCTGGAACATAGTTAAAGTTTGAACGATCAGGTCGTTCATAAGAATCACTAGGTAATCTTTCAGGAAGATCAACTGATTCGTGTTCTATGTCTTTATATGGTACTTTGCTTAGAAGGTGAGATATACAATTTACTCGAGCTTTCTTTTTTATGTCTGATTCTACATTAAACCACGGAGCAAAATCAGTGTCTGTATGTTCCATCATGTTATCCTTTGCTTTTGAATAATCTTCCCACCTATTAATAGACTCGACATCCATTGGACTAAGTTTCCATACTTTGGTTGGGTCATTTATTCTTCCTTTGAACCGTTTAACTTGTTCATCCGCGCTTACAGAAAACCAATATTTTAATAATATTATCCCAGAGCCGATAAGCATTCTTTCAAAATCAGGCGTTGTTTGTAAAAATTCAATGTATTCTTTGTCACTGCAAAAACCCATCACTTTTTCTACTCCAGCGCGGTTATACCAGCTACGATCGAAAAGAACTATTTCTCCAGCTGACGGTAGATGTGATACATATCTCTGAAAATACCACTGTGTTTTTTCACGATCTGATGGCTTCGCTAGTGCAGCTACCTTACAGCTACGAGGATTCAGATTTTCTGTTATTCTTTTTATTGTGCCACCTTTTCCAGCTGCATCACGGCCTTCAAAAACAATGACTATTTTTTTGTTGTTTTCAATTACCCAATCTTGCATGTGTACAAGTTCTACTTGTAGTTCATCGATTATTTTATTGTATTTTTTATTTAAATCTTTTTTTTCGCTCATGATCTTCCCTTAATTGTTAAACTATTTAAGTAATTGATTTTTTATATAAAAATAACGTAAAAATATAATAGACCTTATTTAGTTGTTCAAATCCAATATTTATAAATAGATTTGATATACCCTATGCGGAAATTAGGGGTTCCCACATACGATTGAATAAAATAATGATATACTATTAAGGGTATCTCTATGAAAAAAATAATATTATTTACTTTATTGTATTTATTACCTATTTATGGTCAGCATAATCCATGCTACGATGATCTCTATCTAGACCTTAAAGCTGGAGGTATAAATTCAATGACAACNAGAGAGTATCATTATTTCACTAGAAAAGATGAAGAATGCTCTGAGTATAATACGTTCGATAAAAAATACCATGATCAACTAAATACAATGCAGGAAGAAATACTGAANATTGCAGAAAAATTAGGCGATCTCGATGAAGATATAAATTTAGAGAATATATATGGCTTAGGCAGATTAAAGGCTACTGACCCTGAACTACGTAGTTTAGCNATAATGCAGTCAAAAGATAATGATATAAGAAATGAGTTTAATGCCTTAATAGAAAAACTAATTGTTCTAAAAAGAGAACTGCAGGATGAAATCCAGAAAGACCCTGGACCGACAGATCTAATTGTTAATTCTTTGACAGTTGTTGATAGTGCAAATGGCGGATATATTAAAACAATCAGTAAAGATGGTAAAAATACAGTCATGATTGGTAATCATCCATCAGGAAGTGGGAGTGTTATAACATACAATAAAGAAGGCTCTCCATCAGTTAGAATCGGTTCTAATAATAAAGATGGAGGATATATGAATATCAGGAAGAAAACAGGGANAAATGCTATATTTGTTGGAGCAGATGAAAATGGAAATAATATTATTATAAGTAGCAATGCAAAGGGAAATCCTGCATTCATAGCTGGAGCTAATGATGAAGATAATGGATATGTAAAGACAGTTAATTCCAATGGGGAAAATGCAACGTTGATAGGATCTAAAAAAGATGGCTCAGGTTATCTATCTACTCATAATAATTCTGGCAANCGTACATCTTATATTACATCCGATAGAAGTGGAAATGGTATTATAGGGTTATATGATAAAAATCAAAAACTTCAGTGGTCAAAAAAGGGTGTAAAACCAGTAGTAGAAACATCTACGGATACTAACGATAATAAAAATAAGTAATATTTACTTTTTATCATTAAATGAAAAAAATTGATCTACGTAGTGACACCGTAACGCTTCCCACGCAGGACATGATTAATGCGATCTCTCATGCAGATCTTGGGGATGACGTTTTTAATGAAGACCCAACTATAAATCATTTAGAAGAACTTGCTGCAAAAACATTCGATAAGGATGAAGCACTTTTTGTTCCNAGCGGGACGATGGCAAATCTTGTTGCTATTCTATCTCATTGTCAGCGCGGGGATGAGGTTATTCTTGGTGATCAGTCTCATACATTTTTATATGAGGCAGGAGGGATATCTGCTTTTGGTGGTATTCACTCTAGGCAATTATTAAATCAGCAAGATGGGACAATTGAAATTGAAGATATAAAAAATGCTATAAGGAAAGATGATGTGCATTTCCCCCCTACAAGGTTGATATGTCTTGAAAATACACACAATCGATGTNTTGGGATGCCTCTTAGTGTTGACTACACAAATAGCGTTGCTAAAATAGCCAAGAATAATTCACTAGGCCTTCATGTTGATGGNGCTAGGATCTTTAATGCTGCGGTAGCTAGTAGTGTGTCTGTATCAGATTTAACAGAGAAAGTTGATTCNGTATCATTCTGNTTGTCAAAGGGTTTATCAGCACCGGCGGGATCATTACTTTGTGGGAATAGAGANTTTATATCAAAGGCTCGCAGAAATAGGAAAGCTCTTGGTGGTGGAATGCGTCAGGCGGGGATACTCGCGGCCGCGGGCATTGTAGCACTAGAAAATATGACNGNCAGGATTATTGAAGACCATAANAATGCAAGAGCTCTTGCTGAGGGAATTTCTAATNTTGNAGGTATCATAATTAANCCTGATGTAATTAAAACAAATATTATATANTTNTCTCTTGATCATTCAAAGATAAATAGTNAATTATTATTAGGAAAGATGCTGGAAAAGAATATCCATTTTTTTGAGCTTGGGCCTAGTTGGTTTAGGCTTGTTACNCATGCTGGTATTAGTNAAGATGATATCAATTTTGTAATTGGAGAATTTGATCGCATACTGTCCTAATAACGTATGATGNATTTACTNNTTAGAAGTAATTATTNTTTNTTTATTTTNATTATTTGTTGNTNTGATTTNCACTATGCTGAAGATAATAAGNTCTTNCCAAATAGNATTTATGATATTGANAANAATAAAATANTTCTATCAGANNTNTCAAAAAATAAGANGGTATGNGTTATAACTATTAAATCAGTAACCTGNCNAATATGNACGGANCAGTTAATACGTATACGCAATANNATAGTTGATTTTAACAAGTGTAATTTGACATTNTTAGTTCTTGCTCCTGGTGGTAAAAATGGAATTGAAGAGCTCAAAAGAAGATCGAGATTTCCTTTTCCATTTATTCAAGATAGCGATCTTAAAATATCTGAATATTTTAATTTAGCCATGCCTCCTTTTGAGATTGTCCCTTCTATTATACTATTGAATAAAGATGGCTCTGTTAGGTGGATTCAGTCTGGACGTGGGCCAGATTATTACAGTGACCAGGCTCTCAGTGATTATCTAGATTGTTCAAACTGGATATAAGTATCAAAGTGTTAGCAAGCTATTTTACAAAGATCGTGACACCTGCTTTAATTATTATTTTTAGTTTTATAATAAAAACCATTAGTGATGCTGGTGAGTTTAAAACAATAGAGCCACATTTTTCTGGAGACTGCATAGCAGTAGAGGGCGTTGTTGGTGCGGAGGATATTACATTTTTAAAAGATGGAACCGCACTGATATCTAGTGACGATAGGCGAAACAGAGTTAGTGGGTTAGATGTGCAAGGCACTATTTATAGGTATAGACCTAATGATAGTAATGATAAACTATTTAATCTAATGCCAAAGCTGGATATTGGTTTTCATCCTCATGGTATTTCTACGTATGAGGATACAGATGGTAAAATATATCTTGCTGTAGTCAATCATTATTCAAGCGGTTTGTTTAGCGCATTGGGAGGGCATTCTGTTGAAATATTTATATATAATAGCGATTCTTTATCTCATATTAAATCAATATCACACCCATTAATGATCAGTCCCAACGATATAGTTTTAATCAATAAGGATCAGTTTTATGTTACTAATGATCACGGAACTTCATCTGAAAGAAAACAAACTCTTGAAGAATACTTACAGTTAAAAAGATGTGACGCTCTTTTCTATGATGGAAATGATTTTAGGGTTGTTGCCTCAGGACTGGGCTTTGCAAATGGTATCAATATTAATGATGATGGATCTCTTTTATATATAGCTGAAACATTGGGTAAAAGGTTGTCGATTTTTTCTCGAGATATTAACACAAATAGTCTAGACTTTATCGAAGCAATCGATTTTAATTCTGGAATTGATAATATAGAGATTGATTCTGATGGTAATCTGTGGATTGGCTCACATCCTAAGGTAATTACATTCAGTCGACACATGAAAGACTCAACCATTTTATCTCCATCACAGGTTTATAAATTGTCATTTGAAAAGGAAAACAATCATAAGATTGAGGAGGTTTACTTAAATCTCGGAGAAGAGTTATCTGGATCAACAGTAGCAGCTGTTTATGATAGCACCATCCTAATAGGCTCAGTGTTTGAAAGATATTTCCTTGATTGTAGTTATTAGGTTGTTAACCTAATTCAAAATATTATTTTTTATAAAAATCTAAGTAGCTAACATATTTCTCGAGTTGACCACCTAAGAGCATCATAGGTAGATTACATAAAGACAAACTCAATCTTAATTTTTATTTTAAATAGTTTAATTATATGAGGTGGCTATTTTGAAAAAAATAATTTTATTTTTTCTTTTTTTTAATATTGTTTTTACGCAGTCAAATCAACAAGGTGAAATACTAAGTGAGACGCCATTGCATCCTATTCCTGAGGAAATGACATATGATGAATATCAGGATATGAATCGAAGGATGAATATAGGTATTGGGCTAGCGTTTATACCAATCCCCGGTATTGTTCATCGCTATGCAGGAGAGAAAAAGACAGCAAAAATACTTTCATATAGTACCCTAGGTGGTCTGCTAGCATTAATTGCAAGTAGTGGTAAAGAGGAGAGAAAATGGTCTGAATCTGATTATGAACTTTTTATTTTAAATGAAGGTTTAGATAATGAAACAAGATATGAAAAAATTCCAATTGAAATAGTAGGCAATGATTCTATAACATATAAACTCAATCAGGTTTATAAAGAGATCTCGCATACTGGTGGAAATCGTTATCTAGGCTTGATTGGTTTTGCTGCAATTTTTGGATCTTATTATTACGATGTTTTCCATGGGTTAAAAAAAATACATGATAAGCGTGAAGCTGTTCGTTTTAAATATGGGAAACAATTAAAATACTCATTACGTCCTTCTTATGATCCGCTTGCTAGTAAGACAAAATTAAATTTAGATTTTTATTTTTAGCGTTAGTTGTATCATGCCGCTCGCAGAAAAGATATTCACATCAACTATAAATCAT